>NZ_JPGM01000007.1:0-221845 GCF_000731655.1 Burkholderia sp. MSh2
CTGCTCGGCCTGGCGCGCGTGCTCGCGAAGGAAGGCGCGAAGCACAACGTGCGCTCGCACGTCGTGTGTCCGGGGTTCGTGCGCACGCCGCTGGTGGACAAGCAGATTCCGGAGCAGGCGAAGGAGCTCGGAATCAGCGAAGAGGAAGTGGTGAAGAAGGTGATGCTGGGCAACACGGTCGACGGCGTGTTCACGACGGTGCAGGACGTCGCGCAGACGGTGCTGTTCCTGTCGGCATTCCCGAGCGCCGCGCTCACGGGCCAGTCGTTCGTCGTCAGCCACGGCTGGTTCATGCAATGAAGCCGCACGCCCGCACCGAAAGACAGGCCGTCGACGCGGCGGACCTGCATCACGAGGCCGGCGCACCGGCCGCCGCGCGCACGCTGCCGTACGAGACGATCGCGCTCGTCCTGCAGGGCGGCGGCGCGCTCGGCGCGTACCAGGCCGGCGTGTTCGAAGGGCTGCACGAGGCGGGCATTCCGCTCGACTGGATCGCGGGCATCTCGATCGGCGCGCTCAACACCGCGCTGATCGCGGGCAATGCGCCCGAGCATCGCGTCGAGCGGCTGCGCGAATTCTGGGAAACGATCTGCAAGCCGGCGTTCTTCCCGACGATTCCGGCCGCGTTCGAGTTCGCGCTGTTCAACAGCATCGACCAGGTCCGCACCTTCTTCACCGCGTCGCAGGCCGCGAGCGCGATGATGCAGGGCCAGCAAGGCTTCTTCGTGCCGCGCTTCCCGCCGCCGCTGCCGGGCGTGTCCGATCATCCGGAAAAGATCAGCTGGTACGACACGTCGCAGCTGCGCGCGACGCTGCTGAAGCTGTGCGATTTCGACCGGATCAATTCGGGCGAGACGCGCGTGTCGGTCGGCGCGGTCAACGTCGGTACCGGCAACTTCGTGTACTTCGACAACTCGCGCATCCGCCTCGCGCCCGAGCACTTCATGGCGTCGGGCGCGCTGCCGCCCGCGTTTCCGCCGGTCGAGATCGACGGCGACTACTACTGGGACGGCGGCGTCGTGTCGAACACGCCGCTGATGGAAGTGCTGCGCGCCCGGCCGCGCCGCGACACGCTCGCGTTCCAGGTCGACCTGTGGAGCGCGCGCGGGCCGCTGCCGCGCACGATGGCCGACGTCGCCGAACGCACGAAGGACGTGCAGTATTCGAGCCGCACGCGTTTCGTCACCGACACGCTGCAGCGCGAACAGCGCTACCGCAACGTGCTGCGCCACGTGCTCGACCAGGTGCCGGAAGAGCAGCGCAAGTCGGATCCGTGGTGCGTCGAAGCCGAGGCGATGTCAGGCAGCAAGAAGTACAACATCCAGCACCTGATCTACCAGCAGAAGGCGTACGAGCATCACTACAAGGACTATCAGTTCGGTCTGTCGACGATGCGCGACCACTGGTCCGCGGGTCTCGACGACATCCGCAAGACACTCGCGGTCAAGGACGGCCTCGCGCTGCCCAACAACGACGCGGGCTTCGTGACGCACGACATTCACCGCAAGCGGTAAGCCGTGCGCGACGGATCGGCGCGACGCATGCGCCGGTCCGTCCTCTTCTCCGATCCGACATGCCGATTTTCATTGCACTGTTTGCGCTCATCGCCGCGGGATGGGGCGCGGTTCACCTGTTTCACGTCATCGCCGCGCAGTTCGGCCAGCCGGTCGCGATCGCGGCCGCCGTGCTCGCCGCCGCGATCCTGCTCGCGCTGGTCGCCTGGTGGATCAAGCGCCGCCGCGACATCGCACCGAACACGAAGGAAGAAGGCTGGACCCACGTCGTGCATCGCGCCTGGGGCGAGCTGCGCGTATCCGCTACGCAGGGGCTGCTGTGGCTGTCGCACGACGGCGCGGACGGCCGTTATACGCTGTCGCAGCTCGACGGCTGCCAGGCCGCGCCGATCGGCGGCCGCTGGCATCTCGTCGTACGCGTGCGCGACGCGGCGCGCGGCGAATGGAAGCTGCCGATGACGGACAAGCGCGACGCACAGCGCTGGGCGCGCGTGCTCACGCTGGCGAAGGACAACCGGCTCTGAACCTTCGAGCGCGCGCCCGGCCTGCACGCGCACTCGCACCGCGATCCGCTAGCGTGCGCCGAGCACCCACAGCGCATCGAGCACGTGCTGCGTCGCCCGTTCGACGCAACCGGCCCGATGGGCAATCCCCAGCTCGCGCCACAACGCCGGGCGCAGCGGCCGCATGACGATGCGCGAATCCGGCAACGGGGCGCCCGCCTCGTGCGGCAGCAGCGTCGCGCCGTAACCGGCGGCGACCAGGCTCTTGATCGCATCGTTGTAGTTGAGTTCGATCCGCGGCTCGGGCCGGTGGCCACCGAGTGCGAACCATTCGGTCGTGAGCCGCGACAGGCGTGTCGTCGCATCGTTGAGGATCAGCGGACGCGCGGCCAGATACGCCGGCGTCACACGGGCCGGAAGCGGCCAGTCCGCCGGCAGGAACGCCATCACCGGATCGCGTCGCCACGGGCGGATCGCCAGCCCCGCGACCGGCGCCTGCGGCAGCGCAACCAGCCCGACATCGAGCGTGCCTTGCGCAAGGCGCGCCAGCGTGTCGTGCGACGTGAGCACCGCGATCTGGACATCGATATCCGGATGCTGCGCGCGCAACCCGGCCACCGCCTGCGGCAACAGGTGCGCGATCGCCCCGGTCGATGCGCCCAGACGCACGCGGCCGGTCAATCCCTGCACCTGCCGCTGCACGTCGTCGAGCGTGGATTCGACCTCGGCCAGCAGACGCCGCGCCCGCTCCACCAGCACTTCGCCGATCGCCGACGGCCGCACGTTGCCGCGCGTGCGGGACAGCAGCGGCGCGCCGACGCGGCTTTCCAGCTCGGCGACATGGAGACTGACGGTCGGCGGGGCGAGGTGCAGCCATTGCGCCGCCGCCACGAAGGATCCCTGGTCCGCGATCGCGACCAGCGTACGCAGGCGGTCAAGACTGATCTCGCGCATCGAACACCTCTCGTTCAGAAAAGCTGAAGCAGACAGTCAGCAAATTCAACTTTTCATATTCTAGGCGTTCGGCGGACGATACGGCTTCCCCCGACCACCGAACGCGAGGAACACGACCGCCATGAGCCTCCCCACTGTCTTCATCGACGGCGACCAGGGTACGACCGGACTGCAGATTCACGCGCGCCTGCGCGACCGCACCGACGTGCGGCTGCTCACGCTTCCGGCTGCCGAACGCAAGGACGCCGCGCGGCGCGCCGACGCACTCAACGCATGCGACATCGCGATCCTGTGCCTGCCCGATGCGGCCGCGCGCGAAGCGGTCGGCTTCATCCGGAACCCGGCGGTACGCGTGATCGATGCGAGTTCGGCCCATCGCACGCAGCCCGAATGGGTCTACGGCTTTCCCGAGATGGCCGACGGGCACGCGCAGCGCATCGCGCACGCGAAGCGCGTCACCAATCCGGGCTGCTACCCCACGGGCGCGGTCGGCCTGCTCCGCCCCCTGCTGCAGGCCGGCCTGCTGCCGCGCGACTACCCGGTGAGCATTCACGCGATCTCGGGTTACTCGGGCGGCGGACGGGCCGCCGTCGAAGCGTTCGAATCGGGCGACGCCGCCGCGCGCGCGCCATCGCTGCAGGTCTACGGCCTCGCACTCGACCACAAGCACGCCCCCGAGATCCTGCTGCATGCCGGGCTCGCACACCGCCCGTTCTTCGTGCCGGCCTACGGTGCCTATCGACAAGGCATCGTGCTCACCGTTCCGATCGAGCTGCGCCTGCTTCCGGCCGGGGTGACCGGCGAGCGGTTGCACGCGTGTCTCGCGGCGCACTACGCGATTGCGCGTCACGTCGACGTGACGCCGCTGGCGGACACCCGCGCGGCAACGCATCTCGATCCGCAAGCGCTGAACGGGTCCAACGATCTGCGGCTCGGTGTGTTCGTCAACGAGGATCGCGGTCAGGTGCTCCTGTCCGCCGTGTTCGACAATCTCGGCAAAGGGGCATCCGGCGCCGCCGTGCAGAATCTCGACCTGATGCTCGGTGCGTCAGGTGCGGCGTGAATCTTCCGTGGGCGCCGTCGCCGGCCCGCGCGGTACGTGGGCGGGCGTCGCGACCCGCGATGCGACGGTGCCTGCACAGCCCCCCCGTAAAAGCTCACCTTTAGCCGGTTTCAGGGTGCTTCGTCGCCCGCTGCGGCATTCGGCGCGGCCAGCGTCTGCGCCAGATAATCCACGCACACGCGCACCTTCGCGGACGCCGCGACGCGTTCCGGATACACGGCCCAGATGTTCGCGGGCTGGGTCGCGTCCGGCAGCACGCGACACAGCGCGCCGCGTTCGATCAGCGGCCCGGCTTCCCAGATCGAGCGCAGCACGATGCCGCGCCCGGCCAGCGCCCATTGCACGGCCACCTCGCCGTGGTTCGTCGACAGCGCGCCGCCGACCTTCACCGTGACCGTTTCGCCGCGCACGGTCAGCCGCCACACGCCGAACGGATGATCGCGCTCCTTGATCGCGAGACAGTCGTGCGACGCGAGATCCGCGAGCGAGCGCGGGGTGCCGCGTCGCGCGAGATAGTCGGGCGACGCGCACAGCACCCGGTGGTTCGCGGCGAGGCGGCGCGCGATCAGGTGATCGGCGATCTCGTCGCCGATGCGCACGTCGAGGTCGTAGCCTTCGCCCGCGACGTCGACGAGCCGGTCGAACAGATCGAGCCGCACGTTCAGTTGCGGATAGCGCGCGGTGAAATCGAGCAGCGCCGGCGCGACGACGTGCCGGCCGAAGCCGAAGCTGCTCGAGATGCGCAGCGTGCCGCGCGGCACCGTGCGCGTGGTCGACACGTCCTCGACGAGATGATCGACGTCGTCGAGGATCTTCTCGGCGCGCGCGAACACCCGCTCGCCGGCCTCCGTGACCGTCACGCGGCGCGTCGAGCGATGCAGCAGGCGCGTGCCGAGTTGCGCCTCGAGCAACGCGATGCGCTTGCTGACATACGCGGGCGACACCGCGAGCTGTTCGGCAGCCGCGCTGAAGCTCGTCAGACGGACGACCAGGCTGAACACGCGGAGGTCGTCGAGGTTCGGCGATTTGTTCACGATTCGTGGAAAGTCGATTAACCTTTCGCACGATTTTAATCCGGATGGAAATAAATAGAATGGCGTCATGATCCGCTGCGCGCCTCGCCGGCAGCGGCCCGATCCACGATGAAGGAGGAGCACCCGCATGAACGACAGGACTTACCGGATTGCCGTCATTCCCGGCGACGGCATCGGCCGCGAAGTGATGCCCGAGGGCCTGCGCGCCCTCGACGCCGTGACCGCGCGCTTCGGCCTCCGCTTCGACTTCGTCCACATCGACTGGGCAAGCTGCGACTACTACGCGCAACACGGCAAGATGATGCCGGACGACTGGAAGGCGCAGTTGTCGGGCATGGACGCGATCCTTTTCGGCGCGGTCGGCTGGCCCGCGACGGTGCCCGATCACATCTCGCTGTGGGGCTCGCTGCTGAAATTCCGCCGCGAGTTCGACCAGTACATCAACCTGCGTCCGGCACGCCTGTTCGACGGCGTGCCGTCGCCGCTCGCCGGCCGCCGCGCGGGCGACATCGATTTCATGATCGTGCGCGAGAACACGGAAGGCGAGTACTCGTCGGTCGGCGGCACGATGTTCGAAGGCACCGAGCGCGAAATCGTGATGCAGCAGTCGATCTTCACGCGCCACGGCACCGAACGCGTGCTGAAGTTCGCGTTCGAACTCGCACGGCGCCGCGCGAAGCGCCTCACCGTCGCGACCAAGAGCAACGGCATCGCGATCAGCATGCCGTGGTGGGACGCGCGCACGGCCGAGATGGCCGAACGCTATCCCGACATCGCCGTCGACAAGCAGCACATCGACATCCTGTGCGCGCGCTTCGTGCTGCAGCCGGACCGCTTCGACGTGGTGGTCGCATCGAACCTGTTCGGCGACATCCTGTCGGATCTCGGGCCGGCCTGCACGGGCACGATCGGCATCGCGCCGTCGGCGAACCTGAACCCCGACCGTACGTTTCCTTCGCTGTTCGAGCCCGTGCACGGCTCCGCGCCCGATATCGCGGGGCAGTACATCGCCAATCCGGTCGCGATGATCTGGTCGGCGGCCCTGATGCTCGACTTCCTCGGCAACGGCGCGGGCCGCGAACGCGACGCGCACGATGCGATCGTCGCCGCGATCGAGGACGTGCTGCGCACGGGGCCGCATACGCGCGACCTGGGCGGCCGCGCGGGAACCCAGGAAGTCGGCGAGGCGATCGCCGCGCGAATCGCGGGCTGACGGTCACGCCCGGCGCGATCGCACCGCCGGGCCCCCCCTGCACGAATCGGCCGGCGGTGAGCGACACGCGATGCGTTCGCGCACCCGTGCCGATTCCGCTGCGTGCAAGGTGAAGTCGAACGGTGAACCGTTTCGCACCGGAGCCCGCACGGCTCGCATCGCGCGTTGTCGAAACCGGTTCGGACACGCGATGCGTTCGCGCACCCGTGCCGATTCCGCTGCGCGCAAGGTGAAGTCGAACGGTGAACCGTTTCGCACCGGAGCCCGCACGGCTCGCATCGCGCGTTGTCGAAACCAGTTCGATCGGTGAGTTGCACATCACGTGCGCGCACACCGATCGTCGATGCACCGTCGACCTCGCCTGACTGGTGAGATACGTCACGCGATGAAGCACAGCGTGGCACGCCGGTGCGCGCGTCGGGATGCAATGCCGGCGTGAGCGGCACGCCCGCGTTGCCGCGCGCGACACCGCATCGAACGGTGCGCGGCACACGCGCCGGCACGGCATTTCACCGCGTCCCGAAAAATCTCACCTTCAGACGATCAGCTCCCGCATTTCCTCACCATTGAACCTGCGTGCAGCCTTCTGCCGATCCGTTGAACCGGCCCGCGTCTCATAGCCCGAGATCGGACAGCCCCGGATGATCGTCCGGACGACGGCCGAGCGCCCAGCGATACAGGCGGTCTTCCTCGCGAATCGGCAGGTCGTTGATACTCGCGTGACGATGCGCCATCAGGCCGTTTTCGTCGAACTCCCAGTTTTCGTTGCCGTACGAGCGGAACCAGTTGCCGGCATCGTCATGCCACTCGTATGCAAAGCGCACCGCGATGCGATTGCCGCCGAACGCCCACAGCTCCTTGATCAGCCGGTAATCGAGCTCGCGCGTCCACTTGCGCTGCAGCAGCCCGACGATCTCGTCGCGGCCGGTCACGAATTCCGCGCGGTTGCGCCATCGGCTGTGCGGCGTATAGGCGAGCGACACGCGGTGCGGGTCGCGCGTGTTCCACGCGTCCTCGGCGGCGCGCACTTTCTGGCGCGCCGTTTCGAGCGTGAAGGGCGGAACGGGCGGACGGACTTCGGGGGATGCGGACATGGGTTGCTCCTGTTCAGGTGATGGCCACGGACCGCCGCGGCCGGTTCGAATACGCTGCGTCGACTACCGCGACACGGCGTCGAGCAGCAGTTCAGCCGTGGCGCGCGCGTCGCGCGCGGCGTTGGCATCGCCGGTCACGAGCGCCACGCCGATCGCACCGTCGATCAACACGAGCCACTGGCGTGCGAGGCGCGCGAGCCCGCGGCGCTCGATGCCGGTTTCGTCGGCATACGCATCGAACCGCTCGCGCACGAATGCCAGCAGGCGCGCCTTGTGCATGCGTGCGACGACCCGCACGGGATCGTCGGCGTCGGGGATCTCGCCCGATGCGTTCAGGAATGCGCAGCCGTGAAAGTCCGGCTGCCCGAACCAGTCGCGCAGCACCTCGAACATGCCGAGCAACTGCGCGCGCGGGGCCTTGCCGCGCGCCTGCGTGGCGTCGACGAACCAGCGCATCCAGCGCGCGTCGCGACGTTCGAGCGCAGCCACGACCAGCGCCTCCTTCGATTCGAAATGCGAATAAAAACTCTTCCGTGCCGCACCCGATCGCTTGACGATCGCGTCGACGCCGGTCGCATGGATGCCGCCCGAATAGATCAGGGCTTCGGCCGCATCGAGCAGCCGGTCGCGAACGCCCGGTTCGCCGGAAAGGTCGGGAAGTGTGTTCATGGGTTTACGGTAGAACGATCGTTCTCCCTCGTCAACACCCGTGTGAAAAAGCCCTGTCGCCTGCAGGGCTGAACCGCGGCCCTGCCGCACGACGCGAGCCGCCGCGTTTACGACATTTTTTCTTGAAGCGGATACGCGACGCTCACTACACTTCGGTCACCCTGTCTGGGCGAAAGGACATCATGCAGCGACCGGAATCCGCGCGCCCCGCGCGCGCCTATGCGGCTTATGCGAAGCGGCTCGACGGCCGCGTCGTCGTGCGGCGCTTCGACCCGCGCAGCGATTCGTACGACACGTTGAACGCGCTGCTGCGTCGCGCGTTCGCGCCGCTGGGTGCATTGGGATTCAACTGCCCGTGCGTCGACCAGCCGGCGTCGGCCACGCGCGAGCACGTGCTCGCGGGCGAATGCTTCGTCGCGCTCGGCAACGCGCATCTGGTCGCGACGCTGACGATGCGTTCGCACGATCCCGATTCCCGTTGCGATCCGTACCGCAGCCGGCACGTCGCGACGCTCGGCCAGTTGGCCGTCGATCCCGTCTGGCAGGATCGCGGCATCGGCCGTTCGCTGCTCGCGTTCGCGCAGCAGCGGGCCGCCGCACGCGGCGCGACGCACCTTGCGCTCGACGCGCCGTACGCGGCCGTCCGGCTCGTCGACTTCTACCGCCGCGACGGTTTTCACCCGGTCGACGTGATGCGCTTTCCGGAGCACAACTACGACAGCGTGATCCTGTGCAAATCCGTCGGCGTCGCGGACGGTCGCCTTCCGGCCGGCAACACGCTGCAGGTCGACGTCGCGCGGCACGCGGGTGCGGCGTCATGAAGCGCGAACTTCCCGAACGCGATGACGGCGACGATCGCTCGCGGCTCGCCGTCCGGCAGGCACGCGTTCGCGCGGCACTGCGGCTGCGCGGAGTGGTGAAGCTGACGGTCGTCACGATCGCGGTCGCGCAAGCGCTGGCGTTCGCGTTCGAAAGCCTGCTGGTCGCGACCGGTTTCGCGCCGGACGCCGCGACGGTGCTGCTGTTCCGCTTCGTCACCTGCGCGCTCGTCAGCTTCTGGCTGCAGGCGGATGCATTGCGCGCGTATCAATACGCGGCGCAACACGGGTTCGTGACCGCGCATGGCGCCCCCGGCGATCCGATCGACGTCGCGCCGCAGTGCCCGAAGCGCTGGCTCGTCGTGTTGAGCCTTCAGCTCGACCCGCGCGGGCCAAATGGTGAGCGGATCAAGTAACGGGCTGCGCACCGGTCGACGTCGATCTCGACCCGCGCATGCGTGAGCCGCGACGATGCGCGCGGACTCACGGTTGACGTTCCGGTTCGTTGGGGCATCCCGTGCGGCGCGCAGCGAGCAATCGCACGGCGGGACGCGGCTGGGCAATACGTGGAGGGGGAAGGAAGGGCGTCGGACCGCGTGGCGAAGCGAAGCAAGACCGCGCTCGACAGGTGAAGCAAACGTGCTTTCGCAGGTCACCGGTGAGCAATCGCGTCACGGATTCCGCACGCAGGCACAGCTCCCGAATAATCTCACCTTGATCCCGGTTTCGCGCGTTTCGTCACGGACCACGCAACGCGGACACCGGCGAAAGCGGGGCAGGCGGCGAACGCGCCGCGCTGCCCCCGCGACGGCGCTCAGGCCGTCCAGTCGAGGATCACCTTGCCGCTTTCGCCGGACAGCATCGCGGCGAAGCCCTGCTCGTAATCGTCGGCCGCGAAGCGATGCGTGATGATCGGCGACAGGTCGAGGCCGCTCTGCAGCATCGCGACCATCTTGTACCAGGTCTCGAACATCTCGCGGCCGTAGATGCCCTTGATCTCGAGCCCCTTGAAGATCACCTGGTTCCAGTCGATCGCCGTCTGCGCGGGCGGAATGCCGAGCAGCGCGACCTTGCCGCCGTGGTTCATCGCCTCGAGCATGCTCGTGAATGCACTCGGCACGCCCGACATTTCGAGCCCGACGTCGAAGCCTTCCGTCATGTGCAGGTCGGACATCACGTCGCGCAGCGACTCGCGCGCGACGTTGACCGCACGGGTCGCGCCCATCTTGCGCGCAAGCTCGAGCCGATAGTCGTTGATGTCGGTGATGACGACGTTGCGCGCGCCGACGTGCTTCGCGATCGCGACGGCCATGATGCCGATCGGGCCGGCGCCGGTGATCAGCACGTCTTCGCCGACGAGATTGAACGACAGCGCCGTGTGCGTCGCGTTGCCGAACGGATCGAAGATCGACGCGAGATCGTCGGAGATCTCCGGCGGAATCTTGAACGCATTGAACGCCGGAATCGCCAGATACTCGGCGAACGCGCCCTCGCGGTTCACGCCGACGCCGACCGTATTGCGGCACAGATGCCGGCGCCCCGCGCGACAGTTGCGACAGAAACCGCACGTGATGTGGCCTTCGCCGGACACGCGATCGCCGATCGCGAAGCCGCGCACTTCCTGCCCCATCTCGACGATCTCGCCGACGTATTCGTGACCGACGTGCATCGGCACGGGAATCGTCTTCTGCGCCCAGTCGTCCCACTTCCAGATATGGATGTCGGTGCCGCAGATCGCCGTGCGGCGGATCTTGATCAGCACGTCGTTGTGGCCGACTTCGGGACGCTTCACGCGCGTGAGCGTCAGGCCGGGGCCGCGTTCGAGTTTTGCCAGTGCTTTCATGGTCGCGCCTCCGTCAGATGATGCCGAGCGACTTGCCGACGCGCACGAACGCGGCGACCGTCCGGTCGATCTGTTCGGGCGTATGCGCGGCGCTCATCTGCGTACGGATACGCGCGCGGCCGCGCGGCACGACGGGGAACGAGAAGCCGATCACGTACACGCCTTCGTCGAGCAGCTTGTCGGCCATGTCGGTCGCGAGCTGCGCGTCGCCGAGCATCACCGGGATGATCGGATGCGCGCCGGGCACGAGCGTGAAGCCGGCCTCGGTCATCTGCTCGCGGAACCGCGCGCCGTTCTCGCGCACGCGCTCGCGCAGCTTCGCGCCTTCGTCGCTGCCGAGCAGTTCCAGCACTTTCAGCGAAGCCGCGGCGATGCTCGGCGTGAGCGTGTTCGAGAACAGGTACGGACGCGAGCGCTGGCGCAGCAGTTCGACGACTTCGCGGCGCGCGGCGACGTAGCCGCCCGATGCGCCGCCGAGCGCCTTGCCGAGCGTGCCGGTGATGATGTCGACCCGGCCTTCGACGCCGCAGTGCTCGGGCGTGCCGCGGCCGTGCGTGCCGATGAAGCCGACCGCATGCGAATCGTCGACCATGACGATCGCGCCGTAGCGGTCGGCGAGGTCGCAGATGCCTTTCAGGTCGGCGATGATGCCGTCCATCGAGAACACGCCGTCGGTCGCGATCAGCTTGTGGCGTGCACCGGCTGCCTCGGCCTCCTTGAGCTTCGCCTCGAGGTCGGCCAGGTCGTTGTTCCGGTAGCGGAAGCGCTTCGCCTTGCACAGGCGGATGCCGTCGATGATGCTCGCATGGTTCAGCTCGTCGCTGATCACCGCGTCGTTTTCGTCGAGCAGCGTCTCGAACAACCCGCCGTTCGCGTCGAAGCAGCTTGAATACAAGATGCTGTCCTCGGTGCCGAGAAACGCGGCCAGCGCGCTTTCCAGCTGCTTGTGCACCGTCTGCGTGCCGCAGATGAAGCGCACCGATGCCATGCCGAAGCCGTCCTGGTCGAGGCCGGCCTTCGCCGCATCGACCAGGCGCGGATCGTTCGCCAGGCCCAGATAGTTGTTCGCGCAGAAATTGAGCACGCCGGCGCCGCCGGCGAGTCGCACGGCTGCCGCCTGGGGACTCGCGATCTCGCGCTCGGTCTTGTAAAAACCGTCCGCGCGGATCTGGTCGAGTGTCCCGCGCACCTGGGCGAGAAAGGCATCACGCATCGCAAAGCTCCTGACAGGGATTCGCATGCCGCGACGCACCGCTCGTGGCGGCGGCGCAGCGGCCTGCTACTGTTATAGTCGGTCGTTCGGTTGACCGCATTTATCCGATATTCCGAACTAGAATTCGAAATACCGAACAACTCTAAGCGAACGGAATCCAAATGGCAAGTTCCTCCGGCTCGCGGCGCACGCCTGCCAGCGCCGCCTCGCAACCGCCGGCCGTCACGCCGCCGCGCGTCGGCGAACAGATCCAGCGGCTGCGCAACGAACGCAAGCTGACGCTCGACGACCTGTCGCGCGCGGCCGGCGTCTCGAAATCGATGCTCTCCGAGATCGAGCGCGACAAGGCCAATCCGACGATCGCCGTCGCGTGGCGACTGACGAACGCGCTCGGCATCACGCTCGACGAGCTGTTCTCGCAGCCGAAGGCGCCCGAGACGATCCGGGTAGATGGCCCGCACGACATCCCGACGCTCGCCGGCCACGACGGCCGGTACCAGTTGCGTGTATGGGGCCCGATCGACCTCGCCGGCAAGTTCGAATGGTACGAACTGACGCTGCCGGGCGGCGGCGCGCTGATATCGAACGCGCACGAACCCGGCACGCGCGAGCACCTCACGGTGCTGCAGGGCGCGATGGAAATCGAAGCCGCGGCGGCCAGCCGGCGGCTGAAGGCCGGCGACACCGCACGCTACCCGGCCGACGAGCCGCACGCGATCCGCAATCCCGGCAAGGCCGAGGCGCGGGCGCTGCTGGTGGTGATACACCGCTGACGGCGGTGCGGATAGCCGGCCAAGGGATCGAGGGCAGGCCTGTTGCGGAAAACACTGTATGTTTGTACAGTATACGGACATTCCGCCATGCATGGGCCGGAGCCGGCGCACCGAGGCGCCCGCCCGGTCGACAGGAGCCTGCGATGACAGAAGAACAGGATTTGGCCGCGCTCGGCTTCAAGGCTGCCGCGCACGACCTCGAATTGATCGTTCGCCATATTGCCGGGCGCTACATCCGTCAGCGCGTCCCGCTGACGTGGCGCCTGCTGCACGCGATCGAAGCCGAGGCGCTTGCCGATCTCGGCTTTGCCAGCCGGCACGAGGCCGGCATGCGTCAATTGTTCGAACGCCCGTCGGACATGACGTTTCCGGAAACGGACGATCCGACCGACTTCGGGCGCTCGAATGCGCTGCCCGCCGCCTTCTCGTTCGCGGTTCTCGCGTACGAGGCGGCAGCCGCGTCTCAGAACGCGGCGCCTCCCGAGCGTGCTCACCGTCCGTCCAAGGCGTGGGGCGACTGATGTCAGCCCGGGCCGCCGTCCGTGGCGGCCCGTCCGGCCTCCTGCTGCCCGGGACATTGCGGAAAAGGCTAACATATACGCAACTAACGGAATAAATGACATGTCCCTTCCCAGCTCTCCCGACACACCGGTACGCCCGGAAGAAAAGGATCTGTTCGACCGCGGCGCGTCCGACTGGATCGCCTCGCCCGAAGCCGCTTTCGACGCGTGGCTTGCCATGCAGGACTATCGCCGCTCGTCGGCCGACGTCTATCGCGCGCAATGGGGCGCGTTTCTCACCTGGCTGCGGGCACACCAGAAAAATCTGGCGACGGTCGACACCCCGACCATCGCGAACTTCGTCGGCGAACTGCCGATCCGGAAAACCCAGCGCATGCGCTATCTGCGGCTGATCGAACGTGTGCTCGATCATATCCGGCGCACCGAGTACGCATCGACCAACCCGGCCCGGTTCATTGCTCAGGATGGCGAAGCGAACTGGCGCCAGGCACGCGACAACGAACCCACCGGTTTCCTGGCGCCGGCCGAACGCGCGACACTGCTCGCCTACCTGTTTTCGCCCATCGGCGTATCCGGCTCCGCGTACTGGAAGGAACGGCGCGACCGCGCGCTCGTCGCCGCGTTTCTCGGCGCCGGCATCAAGACCGGCGAAGCACGCGCACTTACGATTAGTTGCATCAATACGAGTGGAACGTCGTTGCAGATCCAGTCCACCCATCCGGATTTCGCGCGCGAAACCCATCTGGCCTCGTTCGCGATTGCACTGCTCGAGGCCTGGCTCACCGAACGCAAGCGTCAGGACATTCCGGGAGAACTCGTGTTCCCCGCATCGCACGCCGGGCGGCCGATGCACAAGGCCACGATGCTGCGTGCGATCGACGCGATCGTGGAGTCGGCCGGGCTCACGTCGTCGCGCACCGCGCGCGCGAGCCCGCAAACGCTGCGCAATACCTATGCGGCCGAACTGTTCGAACACGACGTGCCGCCCGAGCGGGTCGGCAAATGGCTGGGCTTCATGCGGCCGATCTCGTCGAACCGCCTGCATCGTGCCTGGAAAAACTGGCGCGACGGCCTGGCCGACGGTGATGCGTCAGGCCGCGACGAAACTCACTGATCGGAAAACGGCTGCTCGCGCAACGCGAACCGTGAGCAGCCTTGTACGGCGCAGCCTCACCGTTTCCAGGCTCCCGAAAAACCTCACCTCACGCTCCCCGGATCGTCTCACCTGTGCGGTGTCGCCGATCCTTTTGTCACGTGTGCGCGAAGCGCGCGACGGCTTCGAAGCGGGACGGCCATGCGCCCGAAGCGTGCTCGCACTCCGGGCACGCCACTTCAAAACCCGCTTCGCCATGTGACAGTTCCGGCTCGCCGTCGCAATGCGGGCACCGGGCCGGTACCGGAATTTCCGGATCGAGCGAGGTGCCGATCGCGGCAAACGCGTCCGCATCCAGTTGCCCGGTATCGGCCAGGCGCCGAATCAGCGTGGCGATTTCCGGATTCATTCCGCGGCTCGCACGCAGCGAATTCACCTCGCGCGTCGCGCGGTCCAGTTCATCGCCCTGGGTACGCAACTGTTCTTCGAGCCGGTCGGCGCGGGCCTTGGCCGAACTCAGCTGCTGCAGGAAATCGAATTCCTTGCGCTGAACGTCGCGCAAACCGCTCTGGTAGGTCGATGCCATGCTCCGCAACGAATCCAGCTCGACCAGCATCGGCTTGACCCGGCGTTCGGCTTCGGCCACCGCATCCTTGATTTGTTGCGCGTAGTGCTCGGTGCGCTGCTGCAGTTCGGCTTGCAACGCGTCGATCCGGTCGCGCAGCGCGGCGTTCTGCGCCTGTTCGGCATCCACACGGCCGGCGGCCGCGGCCAGTTCCTTCTCCAGTCGGGCGACTGTGGTGAGCAACGTCGCCTCGCTTGCCGAACCGTGCGTGGCCTGCGAAGCCAGTTGCACCTCGAGCTCGGTCACGCGAGCCTGCAATTGCTCGTTTCTCGTTTCGCCGCGCGCCAGCGCGCCTTCGAGCGTTTCCTGCCGCACGGTTGCGTCGCGCAAGCGTTGTTCAGCATCGGCGACGCCGGCGCGAACCTGCTCGCGGTCGCCGTCGAGACTGTCTCGCGCTGCTTTCAATGCTTCTTCATAGAGCGCGCCGAGCAACGCACCGGCTTTTTCCTCCACGGACTTCGGGATCGCCGCACCGTCGAGCCGGATTCTGGACGCGGAACGGATGCGCTCCCAGAAATGGTCGATGTCTTTCGGGATATCGCTGGCGCTGCCGGTCTGGGTGAGGTCGCGGACGTTGGCTGCCGACGGCCGGATGCCGAGATCGAAGAACAACCGCTTGCATGCGTGCAGCGACAGTTCCTGGCGCCGCGCACCGCTCGCGCGGAGCGATTCCAGCTCGTCCCGAATGGCTTGGCGTATTTCATCCAGTGTCATGACTGTGCTCGTAGGCATTGAAGTGTTGCAATCATAACGAAATACGTATCTCTCAATACTTATTTTGCGCCGACGTTGTGAATTTACGTCGAGCTGCACAGAAATCGGAGCTGTGAGCCGATCCGAGCGAACGTCGTCCGGCATTCCGTGAAACAAAGCGAAGAAAGTTGGCCAAGCCTTTGTTATGCCAGCGTTTTCCAGCGAGCCCCGAATTTCGGCAGTTGTTTCACATGATGGCGGATCCGGTTGCTTGTTGGTGTTCAGGGGTTGGGGTGTCTGTGGAAAACTCTTCAGCCCATGTCTTGAGAGTATTAGAAGTAAACACCCTTGAACCCTTAGTTAAAAACGTTAACGCCACGGCACAGCCTTATGTAGCAAGGCTGTGCGGCCGACAAGGTGAAGTTTTACGGGAGCCAAGGTGATCTTCTGCGGGAGCTGACGTGATGGGGTTCAGGGAGCAGCGTGAGCCGTTGCAGGAAAGGTCGTGAGCGGATTCGGGATCACAGTGAAACACGAGATTTCCCAAAGGTGAGGTTTTTCGGGGCCTCACAGCCGCGGAACCCCCGCTGTGCCTGAGTGCACAGTTTTCTGCCTGTGCAGACAGAGGTGAGCGCTTGCGGGATCTTCTTCGCGCCCCGATTCTGCCCATCTTTTAGGCAATTTTGACGAAAGGTGAGGTTTCACGGGACTTCACAGGGATTTGATGTGAGGGTTTCCGGGAAGCGGACGCCATTTTGCACAGCAAAAGCCCGGTTGGGGGCCTGTGATTCACTAAAGGTGAGGCTTTTCGGGAGGAAAATCGGGGTTTTCCTGCCCCGATCCCGTCAAGGTGAGCTTTTTCGGGGCATAAATCACAGGCTGTGATCCGGGTGACAGGTGAGCCTTTTCGGGAACGGGATTTGCTCGAAAAATGGTCAAAGGTGAGGATTTTCGGGATCTCCGAGTGGCCTAATTCGCCGAAAACCCCGCCAGGACTGGGAGAAATCTCGTTTTTGCTGTGCCACTTTTTGGCACAGGTGAGATTTTTCGGGGGCTGGCACGCGGTTGTCGTATGAAGGATTCTCACCGAAAGGTGAGGTTTTTCGGGGGCGGCTGGTGGCGCACAGCCAAATGCCTTCTGTGCATAAGTATCGGAAGGCATTGAGATTTTTGATACCGACCTGGTTACGGTGAGATTATTCGGGAGCCTTGTTCGTGCCGGGAGGCGCACAGCGTTTTTTCGCTAAGGTGAGGTTTTTCGGGAGATTGCGGTAGCCAGTCCCGCACCTGCCGGGCATTCGTCGACCTCCAAACGAATCGGCGCACTGTGCTCAAGGTGAGTATTTTCGGGACATGAGACGGTTCGTGCACTGTACAATGCGCGCCCGGCCCTGCAAAACGGGCCTGCTCGGGTCGCGCCAGCCGGTTTTGTACGTGTGTTCCGGAGGACGGGACTCGCTGACGATCTCCCGGTGAGCCGCGCCTGTACATGCATACAGGCCGATGCGAGGCGATCGGTGGGCCGCGATCCGGGCCCGCTGCCGATGCATGGCCGCGCAGTCGCAAAATTACGACAAATCGAAAGGTGAGCCGATACGGGAGCGAATTTCGCACGTGTCCCGCACAGGTGAAATTCTGTGAATCGGCGCATCCCGCGACACGTCTGGACGAGTCCGAAACGCCGTGATTACGGACCGGTGAGCCTTTTCGGGAGCGCTTGGGGTGAGTGCCGTTTTGCACGCGCGCTTCACCCGCTATGGTGAGCATGTCGTTCTGGACGCACTTCACCGCAGGCGCTATCCTTCCGGAAAACTTCTCCTCCGACCCGACGTATGGCCACGACGAAGCGCGCCAAGAAAACCGATGTGGATGTGGTGAGTGCCAGTTCAGCCGAGTTGCGCAAGGCCGTCGAGGCGATCGCGATTCAGCCGAAGAGCGGCAAGATCACGCTCCTCACTCGCAAGCTGTTCAATGTTCTGCTGGCCGTGGCGCAGCAGGCCGACGATTCGGGCGATACGTATCGCGCGCTGCTGTCGGATATCGTCGCCAACTCCGCTTTCGATTCGAACGACACCGCACTGGTGAAGGAACACCTGCGCCGCATGGTGTCGGTGCAGGTCGAATGGAGCACGGGAACCTCGAGCCAGAAGCCGGGCCGCAAGTGGGGGATCTCTACGCTGATCGCCGACGCGGAAATTCTCGAGGATCCGGCGACCCGCCGCGTGTGGGTCGAATTCTCGTTCGCGCCGAAGATCAAGAAGAAGCTGCTCGACCCGGTCCAGTATGCGCGCCTGAGCCTGCAGTTCCAGAGCCAGCTGCGCAGCAGCGCCGGTCTCGCGCTGTACGAGATCTGCGTGCGCTACCTGACGAACCCGAGCCACCTGACGATGCGCGAGCCGTGGGAATGGTGGCGGCCGATCCTGTCGGGCACGCCCGACACGGAAGCCGGGGACGAGGCGAAGCGCGAGTACAAGTACTTCAAGCGGGACTACCTGCGTCCCGCGATCGCGGAAGTCAACGCGGTCACCAACATCTTCGTCGAACTGATCGAGCACCGCGAGGGGCGCCGGGTCGCGGAGATCCAGTTCCGCGTGACCGAGCGCAAGCAGCCGATGCTCGCGCTCGACGAACATCCGAACGTGTTCGACAGTACGCTGGTCGACCGGATGGTGAAGCTCGGCATCCCGCTGAAGGAAGCGCAGACGCTCTATGCGGACAGCGAGGAAAATCGCATCCGCGCCGCACTGCAGATGACCGAGCAGCGGATGCGCAGCACGACGCTGCCGCCGGTGCGCAGCGCGCCGGCGCTGTTCAAGGATGCGCTGAAGAAGGGTTATGCGCCGCCGGTCGAGTCGGTCGACGCGCTGCCTGCCGGTACGCCGTCCGCGAAGGTCGCAGCGGCCCAGCCGGACGATCTGAAGGCTCGCCTGCTGAGCGAGTTCGCGGCGTTCCGCCGCAAGGAAGCGAAGGTGCTGTACGAGGAGCAGGGCGACGCCGAGCGCGAAGTGGCGCGCGAATCGTTCGAATCGGAAGCGCTGCCGACGATGGGCACGCATCTGCGCGACGACTGGCGCAAGCGCGGCCTCGATTCCAAACTGGCCGAGACGGCCTTTTTCGACTGGCTGGCCCAGAAGACCTGGGGCGAGCCGACGGACGGCGATCTGCTGTCGTTCACGCTGAACCAGTCGCGGGCCGCCTGAGGCCCGCTCAGGCCCGCTGACGGGCCGCCGCCGGCCCTGCCCCGTCAGCGGGCGGGCCCGGCGTCCTCACCGGGCCCGGCAGGCCGTTTCCATCACTCCGACAACAGCATCCGCTCGAGCTGCTCGAGGATCGCGTCGCGCTTGTCCTTCGGGAGGCCGCGCAGGCGCAATTCGATGCGATCTTCGCCGTACGATTTCAGGTCGCCGACCGACTTGCCGCCGAGCTTGATCTCGAGACGCTGCGCATAGCGCTGGCGGCCCGCGGCCTTCGGCGTTTCCTGCGCCGCGACGCGGCCCTTCACGATGTCCGACACCTGGCGCGTGCTGAGATCGTCCGACACGATCTTGTTGATCAGCCGCAGCGTGGCCTCGGTGCCGCGTGCATTGTGATAGCGGCCGACCTGATACGCCATGTTCGAACCGAAGCGGTCGGGACGCGCGACCATCTCCTGCATGATCGCTTCCGGCAACTTGCCGATCGAGAGCGCGACGGCCACCGTCGACTCGTCGAGGCCCAGATGCTCGGAGAGTTCCTTCTGGCTCTGGAAATGCTTGTCGTCGAGGAAGCGGCGCCACACGACCGCGTTGTCGAACACCGTCTGCGAATCGCGCTGGACGTTGAGGTCGTAGCCGAGCTTGTAGCTCTGGATGCCGATCGGCACATCGATCACGATCGCCTTGACCGATTCCTTGTTCGCTTCCTTCAGCGCCCGTACACGGCGACCACCGTCGCTGACGAAATACGTGCCCGGGTTGTCGTAATCCGGAATCACGTGGATCGCCTGCTGCTGCCCCTGCTTGGCGAGGTTGACCGCGAGTTCGGCAATCGAGGACTTCAGATAGAAGTGCCGCGGGTTGAACGGGCTATGCTTGATCGCCTTCAGCGACAACTCGATTACCTGGCCCGGCGCGTAGCGATTCTCGAGACGCCACGCGCGATATTGCGGCGATTCGTCGATCGACGGATCGATCGTGAGTTCCGGAGCCGGCGGCGGTGCGATGTCTTTCTTCGCGGACCGGGCCGGAGCCGGGGTGGGCGTGTCGGACTTGACGATGCCGTCGATCGCATTGAGCCGATCGAGCGCCGTGCGCTTTTCGCTCGTCGTGATATCCGGGCGCGCTTGGAATCCTTTTGCAAATTGGGAGGGTTTCATGTGACTCCTTTGTGCGCATAAAGTCAGGGCAGCATGGCGACGATTTCGTCGGCGCATGCGCGGATTTCGGCGGCGGCCAGCTTGCCGCCGCGATCGTTCATCTGCAGCACGGTCTGACCGAGCGCCATCGCCTGCTTGTACGCTTCCCGGGTCGGGATCTGCGTTTTCAGCAACGGGAAGCCGAGTTCCTCGAGCGCGCGCTTGAGCTCGCGGGTCAGCATGCGCTTCTCTTCGGTCTTGTTCAGCAGGAAGACGGCACGGAGGTCTTCATTCATGACCTGCGCCTGCTGGATCAGTTTGACCAGCCCGACGCTCGACCAGTAATCGGCGGGCGACGACGACGTCGGAATCACGGCGATCGACGCGGCCAGCAGGACGACGCCGGATACCTTTTCAGTGATTGACGGCGGGCAGTCCACGACGATGATGTCGTAGTCGTTGATGAACTTCTTGATCTCGCGATGGATCTGGCCATCGGCTTCGGCAAGGTTGACGACCGGAAACGGGATGCCGGTTTCGCTGTCACCGGATGCGCTCGACCAGTGAACCAGTGTGTTTTGACGGTCTGCGTCGATGACGAGGACGCGCTTCCCTTTTTCATGGAACGCGGCACCGAGGTGCATGGCAATCGTGCTTTTGCCGACGCCACCTTTTTGTTGAGTGACTGCAATGATTTCCGCGGCCAATTTTCACTCCTATTTTGGTCGTTGGAATTCTACAGGACGATATTTGGATTTCAATGAAATTGTCGTTCAGCAACTACGCATTGGCCATTCGGCTAGCGGTTTATGCGCATAAACGAACCGGTGTCGGGCGATGGCTCGATCGGAAGGCGTGGACGACGGCTGGAATGTTCGACGAGCGACGCGAAGGTTGCGTCGTCACGCGGGGCGATTTCGTCGAGCGCAGGGAATCGCTGCGGTATCGGAGCGGAGCATGCCGCCCTCTCGCAGGAGCGAATCGGCTGTCCGTGATGAGGCGGAGTTTGTGCGCATAAACTCCGCAGAGGCCGAGGCGATTCACTGCGCGGCAGTACAGCCTGCACGCTTTGGGATCGGGTTGCGAGCCGTACTTGCTGGCTGGGCATGCGCTGACTCGACGTGCGCCGTTGAACCCAAGTGCCTCGACACCAAGATGCCGGATGGGCGCCACGTTTATGCGCATAAACCAATGGGTGTCGGGCTGCGAGTGACGAAGCGGCACGCGCCAGCCTCGCCTGAATCTTGCGGCCAGCGGCGAAGCAACACGGCAGCATATTCAAGCGGCCATTGTGCCGGTGCGGTGGAGTTTCGGCACTCGCCTGGCCACGAAGCGCGCGGGACTTCCCCCAGTCGCTGCGGGCTTTATGCGCATAAACCAACCGACGTTCAACGCGACCGTCGACCTGGTCCAGACCGGGAAGGCTGTCGTGACGAGCCGGTATCCAGCGCTCCTTGTCGCCCTTGCCGAGATAGATGGCCAACGGACTTTATGCGCATAAACACATCGACTCGCTAGCGTTCATCCCGGTCGGCCCTTCCCTTTTGCGGCCCGCCACACCGCCCCCTCTCGTCCGAGACGCATCGACTCGGCGCCCGATCTCCAAAGGGCCGCCCCACCGAAACCCCCGAAGCAGACTGGCTACAATACGGGGCTCTACCCTTCAGGCCAGAACCATGATCACGATTTACCACAACCCCCGATGCTCGAAGTCGCGCGAGACGCTTGCATTGGTCGAGTCGCTGAACACCACCGGTGCGCCGTTGAACGTCATCGAGTATCTGAAGACGCCGCCGACGGTCGAGGCACTCGAAGCGCTGCACCGGCAGCTTGGCCGCCCGGTTCGCGACATGCTGCGTGACGGCGAGGAGCCGTACAAGACGCTGGATCTGGCCCGCGCGGATCTGACCGATGCGGACGCATACGCAGCGATTGTCGCTCATCCGATTCTGCTGCAGCGGCCCATCGTCGTTTATCGTGGCAAGGCTGCGATCGGCCGGCCGCCCGAATCGGTGCGGTCGCTGTTCGAATAATTCTTGTTCGCCGTATTTTTCTTGTCGCGTCAGCCCGGCGCCGCCGCCGCCACGCGAGGTCGGCAGGATCGCCGGGCACCCGGACAATAGTGGGCAGGCCGCCAGGGCCTGTTCACGCGAATAGCGGGCTTGCGCTGGCCCCGGAGGGGCCGAAGCGCAAGGAATGCGACGAAGCGAATACTCGATGTATTCGCGAGGAGCATGACGCGGCGATCGGCCCTTCCGAGGGCCAGCCCCACGAACGATTTTTTCCAGACAAGGGGAACGTGCCTTCGCGCCCGTATTGCGGCGTCGTTCGTCGTTGCAATAACGACGGCTATTGCGCCTCTTCTCTCCTTGCCCTGCCGGCGCAAAGGCACGTTCGCCAGCCCGTTGTTGGCGTGACCAGGCTCTAGACCGAGCCGGACGACTCGCCGTCGCCGCCGGGCCCCTGCCCCGCCGCCGCCTTCGCGGCCGTCCGCAGCAGGCCGATCTGCCCGCGATAGGCTCTGCAGCCGCTGCAAGTCGGCAGGTGCACGCGCACCTGCAGTCGCTCGTGCAGGGTCAGTTTCCTGTCGAGTGCATCCGACAGCAGTCGCGTCACGTCAGTACATTTCCCCGGCAGCATCTTCGGTCGTCAGTCCTTGTTCGCTCAGGCAGGTTCGCAGGCGCGTGCGCGCCCGATACAGCAGCACGCTGCAGTGATTCGTCGTCAGCGTCAATTCGCTGCAGATGTCGGCAATTTCGACGTCGAGAAATTCGCGCATCATGAATACGCGTCCGATCTGCTCCGGCAGGTGATCGAGGCAGGCCTGGAACAGCGTCCAGAACTGCTGCTGCTGCAACAGCGTTTCGGGGCGCGGCCACGGTCGCGGCTTCGCATGCGCGGCCCAGTGGCCGTTCTCCTTGAACAGTTCTCGATCGAGCACGGATTCCCCGTCGAGTTCGGCGTCGAGCGCGGACAGGCTCACCATCCGCTGCCGCGCACGCAGCACGTCGATCAGTTTGTTGCGCAGGATGCCGAACACCCACGTCTTGTGCGCCGACAGCCCCGCGAAATCATTCGCGTGCGACCACGCGGCGGCAAGCGCTTCCTGCACGGCATCTTCCGCCGCGTCGGCATCGCGGAGCTGGAGTCGCGCGAAGCGCAGCAGGTCGCGCCGCAGTTGCGCGAGGTAGGCCGGATCGTCGTAGGCGGACGGCATGTCTGGGTCGGATGTCTCGAGGCAGTCGCACGCGCGCCACCGAGCGGGCGCGTCGCGGTGCGAGCAGCTTACTGGGCGCAGTGCCGGCCTGCAATGCGTGTTCCGTCGCGAATTCACGAAGCCGGCCGGCGCGCTGCGCTATGCTTGCCGAAACCTGTGCCGCGTGCCGAAATCGGCCGCGCGGGAGGCAAGTCGGTCACGCTGGAAAGTCATGGCCGAGTTATCCACAATTTCTGTGGAAAACCTTGTGGAAAGTCGGCCGGCCGGCCCCGTGGGGCGGTTCGCGGGCTGGCTTGCCTATAAACAGACCTTTGTCGCCAGATCGGAAGCAATCGATCCGATTCCTCACTCATCGGAAGGAGAATGCCATGTCCTATCGCATTGCTGTGGTCGTCGGAAGCCTGCGGCGCGCTTCATGGAACCGCGCGCTTGCGCATGCCGTGATCTCGCTCGCCCCCGCCGATTTCTCGTTCGAGTTCGTCGAGATCGGCGAACTGCCGCTGTATTGCCAGGACCACGACGCGGATTTTCCGGAGGTCGCGAAGCGCTTCAAGCAGTCGATCGAAGCCGCCGATGCGCTGCTGTTCGTCACGCCCGAGTACAACCGCTCGATTCCGGGCGTCCTGAAGAATGCGCTCGACTGGGGCTCGCGCCCGTGGGGTTCCAATTCGTGGTCGGGCAAGCCGGGCGCGGTGCTCGGCACGTCGCCGGGCGCGACGGGCACGGCGCTCGCGCAGCAGCACCTGCGCAACGTGCTTGCGTACCTCGACGTCAAGACGCTGGGGCAGCCCGAAATGTTCATCAAGCACGATCCGGCGCGCATCGACGATCAGGGCCAGATCATCAGCGAGGACACCCGCAAGTTCCTGCAAGGCTTCGTCGATCGTTATGCGGGCTGGGTGCGCCTGCTGAAGTCGGCGTGACGATGCTGGCGTGAGCGCCGCACCCGCGCCTGCTCACGCCGGCGCAATGCCGCCCGCCGTGCGGGTCATGCGCCGGCGTGGCGTGCGTCGCGCGCTTCGCGGATGCCGAGCAGGATCTCGTCGAGCAGCGCGATGTCGAACGGCTTCGACAGTACGCGGACGTTGACGGTGCGCGTGCGGTCGAGCTCCTCCGCGTAACCCGTGACGAGAATCACGGGGAGCTTCACCGGCCGCTGCTCGACCGCTTCGGCGAGGTCGATGCCGTTCAGGCGGCCCGGCATGTGGATATCCGAAATCACGAGGTCGAACGCGTCGTTCGCGGCCGCGCCCTCGATCAGGCGCAATGCGTCGTCGGCGCTGGGGGCATAGGTCACGCGGTGCCCGAGCAGCGACAACAGCGCTTCGGTGCCGGCCGCGACCTCGCTGTTGTCCTCGACGAGCAGCACGTGCAGGCCGGCGAGCGCGCCCGCGTCGTGCGCGACGGCCTGCGGCCGCGCGACCACATCCTCGGCGCGCGCGCGCGGCAGGTAGAGGCGCACCGACGTGCCGGCGCCCACCGCGCTGTCGATCGTCGCGAGGCCGCCCGAACGCTCGCAGAACGCGAACACTTGCGGCAGGCCGAGCCCCGTACCCATCCCCTGCGCCTTGGTCGTGAACAGCGGCTCGAACGCGCGCGCGAGCACGTCGGGCGCCATGCCCGAACCCGTATCGTCGAGCGAGATCTGCACGAAGTCGCCGATCAGCGGAAAGCCGTCCTCGCGGCGCAGCGTCACGTTGCGCGCGCCGACCGTGAAGCGGCCGCCCGCCGCCATCGCGTCGCGTGCGTTGACCGCGAGGTTGATCACCGCGAGCTCGAGCTCCGCCACGTCGACGCGGATCGGCCAGACGCCGGGCTCGATCGCGACGACCAGCGACGATTTCGAGCCGAGCGACGTCTTCAGCAGTTCGCGGCACGTGCCGACCCACTGCCCGACGTCGATCGTCTCGTTGTGCAGCGGCTGCTTGCGCGCGACGCCGAGCAGCTGGCGCGTGAGCGACTGGCCGTTCTTCAGCGCGCGTTCGATCGCGCCGAGTTCCTTGTCGAGATGCTCGACCCCGCGCCGCCGCGCGATCTGCACGTTGCTCGAGATGATCATCAGCAGGTTGTTGAAGTCGTGCGCGACGCTGCCGACGAGGTTGCCGAGCGCCTGCATCTTGCGCGACTGCCGGTACGCCGATTCGATCGAGCGGCGCATCGAGGCCTCGGCCTGCCAGCGGTCCCACGCCTCCTCTTCCGCCTTCAGCCGCTTGAGCGACAGCCAGATCACGGACCACAGCGCGACCGACGGCGCGAACATCGAGATGAACAGTACGCTCAGGTGCTCGTACCACTCGTGCCAGATTGCCGACGTGCGGTACGCGCACGTCACGTAGACGGGATAGCTGCCGACCTGGCGATACGCGACGATCTCGCTGCTACTCGCGCCGTCGTGGCGCACGCGCACGACCCCGGCGCGCGGATCGTTGCGCGCATCGCCGAACGTGACCGCGCGATCGGTGTGCGCGAGCGCCGGCGGCGGCGGATACGACGCGATCACGGCGCCGTCCGAGCGCGAGAGCGCCATCGTCATCGGCGTGTTCGCGCCGCCGAGCAGGTCGCGATAGAACGCGTTGAAATACGACGACTTCAGTGCGATCGACACCATCCCGGCGAACGAACCGTCGCTATGGCGCCGCGCGACGCCGGTGTTGAACACGGGAATGTTCTCGAGCTTGAGCGGCCCCATCATCAGCCGCGAGACGTGTTCGATGACCTTGCCGTCGCGGATGCCGGCGAAGTCGTCGCGGTTCGCGATCGACGCATACGGCGCCGGATAGTAGAGGCTGTTGGCGAGCAGCATCCCGCTCGCGCCGAAGATCGACACGGCCGCCACCTGCGGATAGCCGCCGCCGATCGTGTTCAGCGCCTCGTGGATGTCGGATTCCCGGCCGCGCACGGTCGCGTCGTCCATGTCCTGCACGAGATCGACGATGCGCGCATCGAGCGTTTCGCTCAGGTCGAAGACCTTGAGCGCGTGCTCCTCGGCCACGCGCACGGTGCGCATCGTCACGTCGCTCGCGGCGGCCTCGCGCGCCTTCAGGTCGTTGTAAGCCATGACCGCCACGTAGATGCAGGGCAGCACGATCGCGGCGACGAGCAGCACGATCAGCGTCACGCGGCGCACCGCGAAATCGTGCTCGGGCGCACCGGACGCGTAGCTGCTGTCGTCCTGCCAGTCGTCGGCGGGCGTGGAGGCGGGGGCGTGGGAGTCGGCGGGCCGGTCGGACGTCATCGGGGAGGCTGGTGAGGCGGAGCTGCCTGTCATCATAAACGAGTTGCGACGGCCCGCCGCGCGGCCCCGGATGCACGCCGGATGCGCGCAATCCTGTCGATTCAGACAGGAGAAGTTTGTCAGATTGAAAACGCGACGAATCCGGCAGCGCAAACGTACACAAGGAAAAATTTTGCGTGCTTATCTCGAAAATGGTCGCGCCTGTTTTCGGAATGAACCGCGATCGGACCAAATCTGTCCGAAATGGTGAAAATGGCGAGTTGCATCGCCTCCCGTTTACTCCGAGAATCGCGCCTTGCTTTCCCTATGACAGATAGATGCGCCCGCCGGCGTTCGCCGTGCGGTGCGTCGCGCGCACCCGCGTCGCGTCGCCCGCGCGCGGTCGCAAGAGGGCTGCCCGCACCCGAACGCATGGCGCCTCAAGAAGCGCGCCGCGCGGTCGTTAACGCGAGAGAGACCATTCCGTATACCGCTTCGCTCCATGCCTTTGCCGATTGTAATTGCTGACGATTCGCTGCTCGCTCGCAAACTTCTGACAAAGGCGCTGCCGGGAGGCTGGGACGTCGATGTCGCGTATGCCGCGAACGGTCGAGAGGCCTTGGCGCTCTATCGTGACGGCAAAGCTTCCGTAATGTTTCTGGACCTGACGATGCCCGACATGAGCGGATATCAGGTCCTTGAGACACTGCGCCACGAAGATCTGAACACGTTCGTGATCGTGGTATCCGCCGATATCCAGCCGCAGGCGCAAGCACGCGTGCGCGAATTGGGCGCGATCGCATTCGTAGCCAAACCCGTGACGTCGGAGGCATTGCTGCCCATTCTCAAGGAGTATGGGTTGTATGCCTGAATCGGTGTTCACGGCGGAGCAACGCGACGCGTTGCAGGAAATCGCCAATCTCGCCATGGGCCGCGCCGCCGCGCGGCTTGCGTTGCTGCTCGGGCGCTTCATCGAGCTGTCGGTGCCGCGCGTGCGCGTCGTGAAATCGGCCGACGCGGGCGACACCTTGCGCGAGATGACGGGCATTCACGACAACGTGACCGCCGTGCGCCAGGGCTTCCGCTCCGACATCAAGGGCGAGGCGATCGTGCTGTGCCGCACCTCGGGCATCGCGCGGCTCATGTCGGTCGTCGACCGGACGTTCGGCGACGGCGTCTACGGCGGGATGGCGACGCCCGACGAAGTCGTGTTCGACGTCGCGAACGTGTTGATGGGCGCGTGCGTCGCGTCGATCCTCGACGAACTCGGCCGCAAGCCCGTGTTCTTTCCGCCGGGGCTGCTCGGCGCGAACGTGTCGTTCGACGACGTATTCCAGCCGGCCGAGCTCGCATGGAGCGTGGCATTGCTGCTCGAGGTGAACTTCGGGCTCGAGGATCATGCGTTCCGCGCCCACTTCGTGATGTTGATGGCCGAGGATTCGATCCGCCTGATGGGCGACGCGCTCGACGCGTTGCTGTCCGCGCTATGACGGCCGCCGCTCCGTCGCTGAGCGACCTCGTGATCGAGCGGGTGGGCTTCGGCCTGTTCGTGCTCGACCGTTCGATGACCGTGCTGATGTGGAATCGCTTCATGCAGGACCACAGCGGCATCGCGGCTGCCGACGTCATCGGCCGCAACCTGTTCGACTGTTTCCCGGACCTGCCGCGCGCTTGGCTCGCGCGCAAGCTCGAAAGCGTGTTCCAGCTCGGCAGCTTCGCGTTCAGCTCGTGGGAGCAGCGGCCCTACCTGTTCCGCTTCGAGCACGACCGGCCGATCACGGGCGGCGTCGACTTCATGCAGCAGGACTGCACGTTCATGCCGCTCACGCGCGGGCGCGACGTCGAGGCCGTGTGCGTGACGATCTCGGACGTCACGCATGTAAGCGTGATGCAGCGCGAGCGCGAGGAAGCGGTCGCGAAGCTGCGCGAGCACGCGAATCGCGACGGCCTGACCGGCATCGCGAACCGGCGCTTCTTCGAGGCGCGGCTCGGCGACGAGTTCTCGCGCTGGCAACGCTACGGCGGCGACCTGTCGGTGCTGCTGTTCGACCTCGACCATTTCAAGACGATCAACGACCGCCACGGCCATACGGTGGGCGACGCCGTGCTGCGGGAGACGGCGCGCCGCGTCGCGTCGATCGTGCGCGCGCAGGATACGTTCGGCCGCTTCGGCGGCGAGGAATTCGCGCTGCTGCTGCCGTGCACGAATCTCGACGAGGCGATGCGGGTGGCCGACAAGGTGCGCGATGCGATCGGCAGCGTGCCGGTCGACGCCGAGGGCGTCAGCGTGCCGGTGACGGCGAGCGTCGGCGGCACGTGCGCGAGCGAGGGCGCGTTGACCTGCGACGTGCTCGTCAACGAGGCCGACGCCGCGCTCTATCGCGCGAAACGGCTGGGCCGCGACCGCTCGGTCGCCTACGGATAGGCGGGCCTGCCCCGCATCGCGCGGAGCGGGCCCGCCCCGCGCGCGCCGTGCTCAGCTTTTCGCGATGTCGGCCAGCACGCCTGCCAGCACGGCCGGCTGCGACATGAACGGCGAATGGCTGCTGTCGAGCTGGTGGACGTGGGTCGGGTTGCCGGGAGCGAATGCATCGGCTTCGTCGATGAAGCGCTGCTGCAGCGCGGGCAGGATCACGCGATCCTGCAGGCACTTGATGTAGTGGCGGTCGATCGCGCCCCAGCGCGCGGCGGTCGTCGGGATCGCGGTCGCGAACGGCGCGGCCGGCACGTCGCAGGTCATCAGGTTCGCGACGGCTTCGAAGTCGGCCTGCGGCACGTCTTCGTACAGCGCGCGTTTCGTCATCTCGCGGTACGCGGCGTCGCCGTTGCGAGGATCGATGCGCAGCGCGCCCGCGACGCGCGGGCTTGCGAGCATCAGCGGGCCGAGCATCTCGCCCTTGTTCTCGGGCGCGCGCACGTAGTCGAGGCCCGGCACGCCGGTCGCGGGCATGAAGGCCGCCAGATAAACAATCCTGGCGATCTTCTCCGGCGCACGTTCGGCGACCGCCGTGATCGCGAGGCCGCCCATGCTGTGCCCGACGAGCACGACCTTGCCGCGGCCGAGCGCATACGCATCGTCCACGGCCTGCATCACCTGCGTGGCGTAGTCGTCGAGCGTCGTGTTCGCCACCGGCGACGGCTCGGCGCCGAATGCCTCCTTGTCGAGCGGCCGTGCGAGGTAGGACGCGGGAAAGCGGGCGTGGATGCCGTGCGCGGGCAGGTCGCGCGCGATCGACAGGTAGCCGCGCGCGGCCAGCGCCGCCGCGACGTGCGCGTAGCACCACGCGCCATGCCAGGCGCCGTGCACGAGCACGAAAACCGGATGATCGGACTGCGAGGGGGCGATTGCGTGGGTCTCCATGATGTCCGTATATTTTGAGAAAGCTGTCATCTTAGACGAACCCGACCGCATCCAGATGCGGCCGCGCGGCGCGGTCGCGGCGCCGCGCGCGTGTCGTCCCGCTTGTCTCGTGCCGGCCACATTTCGTCCGGAACCGATTTGAATTTTTCGCGAAGCGCGCTAATTTGTTGCTTTGCCTGCGATTGCGCCCCATGAACGTCGACTATCTCTTCTACCGGAAGCCGGACAAGCCCGGCCCCTACTCGCTCGACGACCTGGGCGACGTCGCGCCGCCGATCGGCCCGGGCGACCTCGTGCGCGCGGGCATCGCGCGCGTGTTCGAGCAGATCGACTGGCGCGAATCGCCCGACGTGCCGGGCGCATGGTTCGGCACCGGCGGCGCGGTGTTCCAGTTCACCGCGGAGCCCGACGGCGGCGTCACGAGCTTCATGGGCTCGCGCCTCGAACGCCGCTCGATGCTGCAGCTCACCCGCGAAATGGGGCTCATTGCGCTCGACCTGCAACGCGACATCGTGTACGGCTGACGCGCGGCCGGCGTCCGTTTCCGCGCATGCAGGGCGCGCCGGCCCGCCGACGGCGTCCGGCAGGCCGCCGGACGCGGCGCGCGCCCGCCATCGAACTTCAAAGATTGCTATACTTCCGCCCAATTCCGGCTTCCAGCCGGTAATTTGCGCCTGTCTGCGTCGATCGTTCGACTATCCCGCACGCATTTGACACCCTGGCCATCCCGGCCGGGCATGGCTTCTTCAATCGCCCCGCGTGGGTGTCTCCGTGGAGCTCGTCTTGGCCGTTTCCCATTCCGTCGTGGACGAACAAGAAACCGATGCCGCTGCCGTCACTTCGGGCAGCTCCTTCTATCTTGCGATGCGCATCCTGCCTGCGACGCAGCGCGATGCGATGTTCCAGGTCTACGCGTTCTGCCGCGCGGTGGACGATATCGCCGACAGCGACCTGCCGCGCGCCGAGCGCAATGCGGGCCTCGATCGCTGGCGCGCGGACATCGACGCGTGCTTCGCCGGCCGGCCGCCGCGCCACCTGGCGGCGCTCGACCGCGAGATCCGCGCATTCAACCTGCAGCGCGACGATTTCCACGCAATGATCGACGGTATGGCGATGGACGCGGCCGAGGACATCTGCGCGCCCGACGAGCCGACGCTCGACCTCTTCTGCGATCGCGTGGCGAGCGCGGCCGGCCGGCTGTCGGTGAGGATTTTCGGGATGCCGGAAGCCGAAGGGATCAAGCTGTCGCACCATCTCGGCCGCGCGCTGCAACTGACCAACATCCTGCGCGACATCGACGACGATGCGGCGATCAACCGTTGTTATCTGCCGCGCGAGCTGCTCGCGCGCGAGGGCATCGCGATCGCCGATCCGGCGACGATCGTGCGCGATCCGGCGCTGCCGCGCGTGTGCGCGACGCTCGTCGAGCGTGCGCTCGAGCATTTCCGCCAGGCCGACGCGGTGATGGATACCTGCGCGCGTGCACAGGTGAAGGCGCCGCGCATCATGTCGGGCGCGTATCGCTGCATTCTCGACGCCGCGGTTGCACGCGGCTTCGCCGCGCCGCGCGCGCCGCTGCGCAAGCCGAAAGCGCGCATGCTGATGATCGCCGCGCGCTACGCGCTGTTCTGAGCCGACCGAGTCGATGCCCAGGACCGTCCACGTGATCGGCGCCGGCCTTGCCGGCCTGTCGGCCGCGGTCGAGCTGCAACGCCGCGGGCGGCGCATCGTGCTGCACGACGCCCACGCGCATGCGGGCGGCCGCTGCCGCTCATGGTTCGACGGGACGCTGAACACGACGCTCGACAGCGGGCTGCACACGGTGTTCGCGGGACAGACCGCGACGCAGCGCTACCTGCGCGGGATCGGCGCGGCCGGCCAGCTCGCGGGGCCCGCGCTGCCTGAATTTCCGGTCGTCGACGTCGCGTCGCAGCAGCGCTGGACGCTGCGCTTCGGCGCCGGGCGCTGTCCGTCGTGGCTGTTCGACGCCGCATCGCGCGCGCCGGGCACGACGCCGCTCGACTACCTCGCGCTCGCCCCGCTCGCGTGTGCGCGGATGGGCCGCTCGCTCGCACAGACGATGCGATGCGACGGCGTGCTGTGGGAACGCTGGCTGCGGCCGTATTGGCTCGGCGTGCTGAATGTCGAGCCGCGCCACGCGAGCGCCGAGCTTGCACGCGCGGCGCTGTGCGGTGCATTTGCCGCGGGCGGCGCCGGTTGCCGTCCGCTCGTCGCGCGTCACGGGCTCGGCAGTGCGTTCGTCGATCCCGCGCTGCGGATGCTGCAGCACGGCGGCGCGCAGATCCGGCTGAACTCGCGGCTCGACGCGCTCGAATTCGGCGCGCACGGCAATGCGGTCGACGCGGTGGCGATCGGCGGCGAGCGCATCGATCTCGCGCCGGGCGACGCGGTCGTGCTGGCCGTGCCGCCCGAGGTTGCGCAGCCGCTCGTGCCCGAACTCACCGCGCCCGATACGTTCAGCGCGGTCGTCACCGCGTATTTCGCGCTCGAGGCGCCGGCCGGCGGCCCGCTGCAGACGGCCGTCGTCAACGGCGTGGTCGATGCGGTGCGCACCGGCGGCGGCCCGCTCGCGGCGACGATTCGCGACGCCGGCCGCTGGCTCGACACACCGCGCGATACGCTCGCGCGGCGCATCTGGGACGACGTCGCGCGCGTGACGGGCGCGAACCCGGAAACCATCCCCGCGTGGCAGCTCGTGGTCGAGCCGCGCGCGGGTTTTGCGGCGGTGCCGTCGCAGGAAATGAAACGTCCGGCCGTGCGTACGCGCTGGACCAATCTCGTGCTGGCAGGCGACTGGATTGCCACCGGCTTGCCCGCCACGATCGAGGGCGCGATCCGCTCCGGCCAACTGGCCGCGGACGTGCTCCAGACACACTAGAGGGACCGATGAACGATCTCACCGAAATGGCTACCCTGTCCGCCGGCACCGCGCCGGCCGGCGTCGACGCGGCCGTCGCGCGCGCGACCGACGCGCTCCTGGCCGCGCAGAAGGCGGATGGGCACTGGGTCTACGAACTCGAAGCCGATTCGACGATTCCCGCCGAATACGTGCTGCTTGTCCACTATCTCGGCGAAACGCCGAACCTCGAGCTCGAACGGAAGATCGGCCGGTATCTGCGCCGCATCCAGCAGGCGGACGGCGGCTGGCCGCTGTTCACCGACGGCGCGCCGAACATCAGCGCGAGCGTGAAGGCGTATTTCGCGCTGAAGGTGATCGGCGACGACGAGAACGCCGAGCACATGCAGCGCGCGCGTCGCGCGATCCACGCGATGGGCGGCGCCGAGATGTCGAACGTGTTCACGCGCATCCAGCTCGCGCTGTACGGTGCGATTCCGTGGCGCGCGGTGCCGATGATGCCGGTCGAGATCATGCTGCTGCCGCAGTGGTTCCCGTTCCATCTGTCGAAGGTGTCGTACTGGGCGCGCACCGTGATCGTGCCGCTGCTCGTGCTGAACGCGAAGCGCCCGCTCGCGAAGAATCCGCGCGGCGTGCGCATCGACGAGCTGTTCATCGACCCGCCCGTCAATGCGGGGCTGCTGCCGCGCCAGGGTCACCAGAGCGCCGGCTGGTTCGCGTTCTTCCGCGTGGTCGATCATGCGCTGCGCGCGGTCGACGGGCTGTTCCCGAGCTACACGCGCGAACGCGCGGTCCGTCAGGCCGTGGCGTTCGTCGACGAGCGCCTGAACGGCGAGGACGGCCTCGGTGCGATCTACCCGGCGATGGCCAACGCGGTGATGATGTACGACGTGCTCGGCTATGCGGAAGATCATCCGAACCGGGCGCTCGCGCGCAAGTCGGTCGAGAAGCTGCTCGTCGTGCACGAGGACGAAGCGTATTGCCAGCCGTGCCTGTCGCCGGTGTGGGACACGTCGCTCGCGGCGCACGCGCTGCTGGAAACGGGCGACGCGCGCGCGCAGGAAGCCGTGCTGCGCGGCCTCGAATGGCTGCGCCCGCTGCAGATCCTCGACGTGCGCGGCGACTGGATCTCGCGCCGGCCGCACGTGCGGCCCGGCGGCTGGGCGTTCCAGTACGCGAACGCGCACTACCCGGACGTCGACGACACGGCCGTGGTCGTGATGGCGATGGACCGTGCGCAGAAGCTCGAGCAGTCCGATACCTATCGCGAATCGATGGCGCGGGCGCGCGAATGGGTCGTCGGCATGCAGAGCAGCGACGGCGGATGGGGCGCGTTCGAACCGGAAAACACGCAGTACTACCTGAACAACATCCCGTTCTCGGATCATGGCGCGCTGCTCGATCCGCCGACGTCCGACGTGTCGGGCCGCTGCCTGTCGATGCTGTCGCAGCTCGGCGAGACGCCGCTGAACAGCGAGCCGGCGCGCCGCGCGCTCGACTACATGCTGAAGGAGCAGGAGCCGGACGGCAGCTGGTACGGCCGCTGGGGGATGAACTACGTGTACGGCACGTGGACCGCGCTGTGCTCGCTGAATGCGGCCGGCCTGACGCCGGACGATCCGCGCATGAAGCGCGGCGCGCAGTGGCTGTTGTCGGTCCAGAACAAGGACGGCGGCTGGGGCGAGGACGGCGACAGCTACAAGCTGAACTATCGCGGCTTCGAACAGGCGCCGAGCACGGCGTCGCAGACGGCCTGGGCGCTGCTCGGCCTGATGGCGGCCGGCGAGGTGAACCACCCGGCGGTGGCGCGCGGTGTCGACTACCTGATCGCCAGCCAGAACGACGAGGGCCTGTGGGACGAGACGCGCTTCACGGCGACGGGCTTCCCGCGCGTGTTCTATCTGCGCTACCACGGCTATCGCAAGTTCTTCCCGTTGTGGGCGCTCGCACGCTACCGCAACCTGAAGCGCGACAACGCGACGCGCGTCACGGTCGGGATGTAACGCGTGGCGACGCAACAGCACACCGGCGCGTTGCCCGTCATCGCCGTGACGGGGATGGCGTTCGAGGCGCGCATCGCGCGCGGCGACGGCGTCGAGGCCGTGTTCGCCGCGCGGGCCGACCGGCTCGAGCGTGCGCTGGCCGATGCGACCGCGCGCGGTTGCGCGGGCATCGTCAGCTTCGGCACGGCGGGCGGGCTCGCCCCCGATCTGGCGCCCGGCGCGCTCGTGATCGCGAACGCGATCGACGGGCCGTTCGGCCGGGTGGAGACCGACCCGGGCTGGAGCACGCGGCTCGTCGCCGCGCTGCACGACACGCCGGTCTGGGCGCGCGTCACGCGCGGCACGATCGCGGCCGTCGGTGCGCCGGTCGTCAGCGAACAGGAGAAGACGGCGCTGCACCGCGCGAAGCGCGCGCTCGCCGTCGACATGGAGTCGCACATCGCGGCGGCGTTCGCGGCGTCGCGCGGCGTGCCGTTCGCGGTGTGCCGCGCGATCGTCGATCCGGCGTGGCGCACGTTGCCGCGCGCGGCGACGGCCGGCCTGCGCGACGACGGCAGCACGGCGATCCTGCCGATCCTGCGCGAGCTGCTGAAGCAGCCGTCGCAGCTCGGGCCGCTGCTGCAGGTTGCAGGCGATGCGCGCGCGGCGCGCACGACGCTGATCCAGGCGCGGCACGCGTTCGAGCGTGCGGGCGCGATGCGGATCGTCTGAGCGGCGCGCGCCGCTTTTCCCGCCCTTCCCTTTCCTTCCCGGTTCCCCGTTTCTCGCGGACAAAAAAAGCGCGCTGCGTAATGCAGCGCGCTGTGTCTTTGCGGCGGTCGCCGTTGCGGCGCTACTGCGCGGCCGGGCTGCTCGCAGGCGTTGCCGGTGCGGCCGGTGCAGCCACCGGCGCGCTCGCCGGCGCCGCATGGTCGGCACCCGGATCGTCATACTGCGGCAATCCCGGCGCGGCCGGTGCGTTGTTCGGTTCGCCCGGATCCTCGTAGTTCGGCAGCCCCGGCGCGGCCGGCGCGGATGCGGGCGCGCCGCCCGATGCACCCGGTTCGCTGTAGTTCGGGAGTGCAGCCGACGACGACTGGCTGCGATAGGTCAGCGACTTGCGCTGCTGCAGGTACGCGTCGCGCACGAACGAATACGGATCGAGCGCGGCCTGCTTCAGCAGGTCGGTCGCGCCGAGCAGGTCGGAGCGCGCGCTGATGAACTGCGCGATGTACATCGGGTTGCGCGCGGCCGGCTCGATGTAGTTGAGCAGGTTGAAGCGCACGTCGACCGCGCGGCCCACGCCGTCGCGGAACGTGCTCGGCCCGAACACCGGCAGCACGAGGTACGGGCCCGACGGCATGCCCCAGCGCGCCATCGTCAGGCCGAAATCCTGGTGATGCTTCGGCAGCCCGGCCGGCGTCGCGATGTCGATCAGGCCGGCGACGCCGAACAGCGAGTTCATCGTGATCCGCATCAGATCCTGCGTCGCATCGGTAATGCGCAGCTGCAACAGGTTGTTCGCCATGTTGCCGAGATCGCCGAGGTTCGAGAAGAAGTTGCTGATCGCGGTGCGTACCGGTGTCGGCGTGACCTTCTGGTAACCCTTTGCGATCGGCTGGGCGATGTTCGAATCGACGGTGTCGTTGAACTTGTACATCGCCCGGTTCATCGGTTCGAGCGGGTCGTCGGGATTGCGGTTCGGTCCCGTCGCGCAGCCGGTCAGCATCGCGCTGGCGGCAACGGACGCCGCAATGATTCGCACCTTATTCATTGATTCCTTGCGATTGGTTCTTGGCGCGTTTGACGCGCGGTTTGCCCATCAGGACGGGCTGGAACACCACGGCGCCGATCAGCGTGCAGGTCAGGGCCAGCGCGAGCAGCTTGCCCATGCTCGACGTGCCCGGGTGGTGCGACAGCCACAGGCTGCCGAAAGCGGTCGCCGTCGTCGCGGCGCTGAACAGCACGGCATGCGTGAGACTGGAGTGCAGCAGCCCCGTCTGCCCCGCGCGCCATGCCATCACGAAATACACCTTGAACGCGACGCCGACGCCGAGCATCAGCGGCAGCGCGATGATGTTCGCGAAGTTGAGCGACATGCCGAGCACGACGCACATCTCGAGCGTCACGACACCCGACACGAGCAGCGGCACCAGCGTGCGCAGCACGTCGCCGAAGCGACGCAGCGTGATCCAGAGCAGGATCGTGATCGAGATGATCGACCACAGCGCCGCGTGCAGGAACGCGTTGATGATCGTGTCGGCCGAGTGCAGGATCGAGATCGGCCCGCCGATCGCGCCCGGCTCCGCGGCTTTCACGGCCTTGGCGAAACGGCGCAGCATCGTGTCGTCGTTCGGGTCGACGCCCTTCGGCACCTTCGGCGAGATCTGCACGAGCGCGTGGCCGTCCGGCGCGACCCAGTCGCGCACGAGCTGCGGCGGCAGCGATTCGCGCGCGATGTCCTGCGGCTGCAGCAGCGAGGCGAGCTGGTCGAGCGCGATGCGCAGCGTGTCGGAGAACGCACGCTCGGCGCGGTCGCGCGTCGCGGCGTCCGCGGCGGCGAGCTTCGCGAGCGACGCCGACAGATGCTGCGCGGCCGCCGCGCCCGGGCCCGGGTGATCCTCTGCCGCATAGCCCAGCAGGTCCGACACGCGCTTGAGCGCGGCGACGCGCTGCGCGTCGGTCGCGGCCGGCGCGGCCGGCTGCGTCAGCGCGGGCAGCAGATCGCTCGCGGCCGCGGCGATCGCCGCGCGCTTGGCCGGCTGGTCGGCGGGGATGAAGGTCGACAGCGTGGTCGTGCGGCCGACTTCGGGCAGCGCTTCGAGGCGCTTCGCGGCCGCGTCGGCGCCGGCGAGCGACGGGGCGAGCAGCGTGACGTCGTTGACGGCCGCTTCGGGCGAATCCTTCAGCGCGAGCAGCGTCGCCATCGATTCGCTGTTCGGGTCCTTCAGGTGCAGCGGGTTGAAGTCGAAGTGCAGGAACGCGAGCAGCGGCAGCGCGCCGATCACGACCAGGAGCGTGCCGATCAGGATCGGCTTGCGGTGGCGATCGAGGTAATCGTCGACCGGCGCGAGCCACGGGAAGCCCGGCGTCTTCGATTCGCCCGGCGGCGCGAACAGGCGCAGCAGCGCGGGCAGCAGCGTGAGCGTGGTCAGCAGGGCGACGAACATCCCGACGCCCGCGATCAGGCCGAGCTCGGACACGCCGCGATAGGCCGTGGGGATGAACGAGAAGAAGCTCGCCGCGACGGCCGCGGTGGCCAGCGCGAGCGGCATGCCCATCGAGTGCGCGGCGCCGATCAGCGCGTGATCGATGCGCGGATCGCGGAAGCGTTCCTCGCGGTACTTCACGCCGTACTGGATCGAGAAATCGACGCCGAGGCCGACGAACAGCACCATGAACGCGACCGAGATCATGTTCAGCGAGCCGACCATCGCGAGGCCGAGCGCGGCGGTCACGACGAGGCCGACGAACAGCGTGACCAGCACCGAGCCGATCATCCGCTTCGAGCGCAGCGCCAGCCACAGGATGACGAGCACGGCGACCAGCGTGAGGGCGCCGTTGAGCGCGGCGCCGTCCTCGACCGACGCGAATTCGTCATCGGCGAGCGGCTGTTCGCCGGTGAGGCGCACGGCCGCGCCGTAGCGTTTCTCGAGGTCGAGCGAACGGGCCGCGTCGCGGATCACCTGGCTGGTTTCCGCGCCGGCCTTCAGCGCACCGTAGTTGACCACGGGCTGCACGGTGACGAACGCGCGCGCGGGCTGCCGCGCCGCGTCGCTGTCGACCAGCGCGCGCCACGAGAACGCGGCCGGCTTGCCGGCCAGCACGTCGTCGACCGTCGCGGCGCTGCGCGCGAGCAGCTTCGCCATCGCGGGCAGTTTCACCTGGCCGGTCAGCAGCGGCTGGCCGAGCGTGGTGGACAGCGTCGTGGCGAGCCCGGTCAGGCTCGGGTTCTTCGCGAGTTCGTTGACGAGCGGGCGCGCGCTCGCGAGCTGCGAGGTGGTATCGGCGACTTCCTGCGGCGACAGGAACAGCAGCCCATTATGTTCGAAGAACGGCCCGCCGCCGGGCTCGGCGACCTGGCCGATGCGGCCGGCGTCGGCATCCTTCTGCAATGCAGCGGTCAGCGCGTGGGCGGCGGCGTTCGCGAATTCGGGCGCGGGCGCCTCGACGACCGCGAGGATCGTGCCGTCGCGCTGCGGGAAGGCCCGATCGACGGCCTGGCCGAGCGCGGCCCATTGCGGTTCCGCATCGACGAGCTTGCTGATGTCGGTGTTGATCTTGAAATGCTGCGCGACGTACACGCCGCTGAGCGCGGCGATGACGAGCGACAGGACGACGACCCAGACAGGGCGGCGCACCGACCACGCAACGAGTCGGACAATGAGAGAAGTCACCATGTGGCGGTGGGATGGGGCTGGCAAGGGCAAAGTAGCCAAGTATACCGGCGCGGCGTGGCGGCGGTCGTGACGTTGCGGGATTCGGGGCGGGAAGGATATTTGTTCGTGGCGGCGGAATCGGCGCGGGCGCCGATTCATTTGTATGAGGATATTGGCATAATCGGCGCGGTCCTGCTTTGCCGAGGCCGTAACGGGCCGAGTCGAAAGGTAACAGTCGGTCACGGCGCGGCGACCGGGCGTCAGGCCCGGTATACTTTGCGGCGTCGACGGGCACAAGGAGCCGGTCGTTTTTTCTTATCGAGTGCGATATCCGTATGAAACGTCATCTGTTTGCTTTCGTCGCGGCGGCCGCCGTGTCGGTTTCCGCTTTCGCGCAGAGCGCACCGGTCGATATCGTCCGCACCGCGGTCGAGGGCACCGTCACCGCGATGAAGGCCGATCCGGCCGCGCGCGGCGGTGACATGGCGAAGGTCACGCAGGTCGTCGAGCAGCGCTTCCTGCCCGCGACCAACTTCGAGCGCACGACCCGCATCGCGGTCGGCGACGCATGGAAGCAGGCCACGCCGCAACAGCAGCAGGAGCTCTACAAGCAGTTCAAGCTGTTGATGACGCGCACCTATGCCGCGTCGCTCGCGCAGCTCGGCAGCCAGGACGCGAAGTTCTCGTTCAAGGCCGGCGGCGCGTCGGGCGCCGACGCGCTCGTGCAGTCGACGGTCACGACGCCGGGCGACAGCCAGTCGGTCGGCTATCGCCTCGGCAAGGTCGGCAACGACTGGAAGATCTACGACATCGACATGTCGGGCGCGTGGCTGATCCAGGTCTACCAGGGCCAGTTCAAGAGCCAGCTCGCATCGGGCGGGATTGATGGCCTGATCGCGTATCTGCAGAAGCACAACTCGCGCACGAACTGACCGGCCGCTGCGCGGTTCGGAATCCGGATGCATGAGGGGCGCCCTCCGGGCGCCCTTGTCTGTTACCCGGGGCGGGCGCCTGGTGAGCAGCCGAACGACCGATGCGACCGCGCGCCCGGTCGCGCACGCTCAAGTCCAGGCCACCTTCGCGCACATCAAGGCTCGCTGTGCGTGGCCTACTGATACGTCATGGTGAAGGTCAGCACCGCGTTCGCGCTGCCGGGCGTCACGGTGGCGGCCGTCTGGTAGTACCTGGCCGTGAGCGGGATCGTGTAGGAGCCGCCCGTCGATTGGTTGTAGCTCGTCAGCGTGTACTGCGTGTTGTATGTCAGCGCATTGCCGTTGCCGTCCTTCAGTTGCAGTCCGATACCGGTGGCCGTCGAACCGCTCGACAGCGCCAGCACGCCGTTGGTGCTGTCGAGTACGGCATTGACCGGGATGAACTGGTACTGGATCGAGTTCAGGCCTGTCGGGCAGGCGTTGACCGCGACGTTGAACGAGACGGCCTGCTTGTTGGTCGAGCCGATGCCCGTGAATTCCGACTGCAGGGGTGAACCCATGTTGACCGTCACGTTCGGCGTGGTGCAAGCCGCCACGTTGACGATGGTCGAGGTCAGCGCATACGACACATGGTTCGAAGCGGAGACCGTAAACGGGCCGTTGATGTTTGCGCCCCCTGTCGAGGGCGCTCCCTCGAACAGCACGCCGCCCGTCACCGTGCCCGCCGTGATGGCGCCGGTCTTGACCAGCGCCACCTGAGCCTGGCCACCGTTGGTGACCAGACTGCTCGTACCGTTTTGGTTACAGGCCCACCCGGCCCAGGGGCTGGGTAGCGGCGGCCTCGGCGTGCCGAGATCGTCCCATGGCTGCCATCCACAACCGTTCGCATAGGAACGCACGCCGATCGCGACACCGACGCCCGGCACATTGGTATTCCAGACCGTATAGGCCACACCGTTCGGCCCGGCCACCGTCATGCCGGTCTTGGTCAACGACAACGCTTCGAAGGCCATACCCGAGAATGCAGAACCCGACACGGTGCAACTATAGAAGTTGGTGACGGCCGGAGTACTGGCCCAGGCAGTCAGCACCGTACCGATCGCGGCGTCGCGCGGGATCGTCACCGAAGCCGGCATCGAGATCGTCACCGTCTGCGCCGTGCCCGTGCAAACGGCGCTCTGCGCGAACGCGGCGCGCGAACCCGGACCAAGCATCAACGCTACCAGCGCGAGCAGCCAGAACACCGCGCGGCCCCAGCCGCGCGCCGATTTCGCCTGCCGGCGCGTCGCGGTCGAATATTCGTTTCGTTTCATGACCTCTCCCAGTTTCATCGCACCCGCATCGCTCATTTCGTGCATACCGCCTCCGCCTCGGTCCAGCTTTGCCGGCTCGTCTTGCTCGCCGGCGCAAGCGTGTAGGACAGCGAACAGCCCTCGGCCGCCGTGTCGCCCCACTTCACGTTCAGCGTGCCGGTATCCGTCTTCACGCCGCGCAGGACGACGCGGCCATCCTGTGCCACGGTGCCGACGTTCTGCCCCGCCGCGTCGCTCACCTCCGCGCCGAACGGAACCGGCTCGCCGTCCGTCGTGCGCGCGCGCATGATCACCGCGCGCCCGCCGCCTTCGGTCTCGAACTTCAGCCGCACCACCGCGCCCGCGGTTGGCGCGACGTGCTGCGCGCTCGACTTCAGCTCGACACTCATCGGCACGCCCTTGGGATCGATCTCGACCTCATTGGTCGAGAATGGCGTGAGGTTCGCCGCCAGCGCATGGCCGAACGGATCGATGCGCAGGCCGCTGCCGGTCGTCACGCGCGCTCCGCTCGCATCCTTGGCCTCGACGATCGCCAACGTTTCGCCCATGGTCGGCGTCAGGACCAGGCCGCCGGCGTAGCCCACCATGCCGCCCGAGATACCGCCGCCGTACTGCGTGAATCCGGTGCCCTTCGACGCATTGCCCGCGAAGGTCGCATAGGGCGACAGGTAGGACGCGCTGCCGCCCACGCTGGTGGCTGTAGCCGCGCCATTGCCGCTGGTGTGGCCGATGGTCATGCCGTAGCTGAGTGCGTTGTCGACGCCGAGCGAACCCGCCATCGACTCCTGGGCCACGGTCGCGCCGTTGCTGTCGTGCTGCAGGCTGGTCGACGCGTACACCGAGTGCGAACCGAGGTTCAACGGTATCGATACATTCAGCAGGAAGCGGTTGTCCCAGCGGTTTTGCGTCACGTCGAACTGGCGCGCGGCCGATATGCCGTAGTTGACGCGCCCGAAATTGTTGTTGTAGCCGGCCTGGAACTGCGTGTCGTTGCCGCCGCGATTCCAGTAGGTGACGGTCGAGCCCGACAGGTAGAACGATCCCCAGCCTTCCGGCAGGCGCTGGTTGAGCATCACCTGGAACTGGCCACGGAGCCTGTTGCTCGACGTCTGGCCGTTCACGCTACTCGCCGGTTGTTCACGGAACTGCATTGCATCCTGCAGGCCCAGGTAGCCGCTGCTCGAATAGCGATAGGCAGCCACCGCGATATTGGTGTCGGTCCGACTGATCAGCTTGCTGTACGAGAGCTTCACGCTCTGGCCGTGACGCGTATCCATCGCCGGCAGATCGGTGTTGGCCTGCGTGATGTCGAGGGCGAACGCGCCCAGCCCGGTATTGAGCGCGGCGCCGACCACGCTGGCCAGATAGCCGGGGGCGACCGTCACGCCGCCGTAACCCGTGATCAGGTTGGTGAAACCATGTTGCGCGGTTGCCTGAAACAGCGCCGGCTTGCCCGGCAGCAACGGATTGCGATACTCGCCGGCCGTCACGCTGAAATGCGTGATGCCGGGCCGCAGCGAATTGACGGCCGTCGCATACGGCACCTTGAAGGTATGGACGCTGCCGTCGGCCTCGGTCACGACGACGTCGAGATCGCCGCCGTAACCGGTCGGATAGAGATCGTCGATCACGAACGGGCCGGTTGCGACGTTCCCGCTGTAGATGATGTTGCCGTTCTGGCGCACCTGCACCAGCGCATTGCTGTTGGCGATGCCGTGGATGGTCGGTGCGTAGCCGCGTTGGGATTCCGGATACATGCGCTCGTCGCTGGCGATCCGCACGCCGCGAAAGCCCACGCTGTCGAACATCGTGCCGTCGGTGAACGCGTCGCCGATCACGAGTTGCGCCTTCAGGCGCGCGATCGAGCGCTGCAGGCTGGTCTGCACGCTTTGATAGTGCGAACCGCCATGCGTGTCGTACGTATAGTTGCCGTTGTGGCGGAAGCGCCAGGGGCCGGCATTCAAGCCGGCGGTCAGGCCGAGGAAGGCCTGGGTCGACGACGAGCCCGGATTGTCGGAATGGTACAGGTTGCCGCTGTACGACAGCAGCGCGGCCGGCACGCCCTCGTCCCAGTAGCGCGGGTCCACGTAGCCGCGCGCGTCTCGGCTGAGCGACGCCTGCGGGATGCTGACATCGAGCCTCTGCTCGCCATTGTCGAAGCTCGCGAAGGCGTCCGGTACCAGCATGCCGATCGTTGTGCAGGCCTGGCGATCGTCCGTCAGCATGCGCGTCGCTTCCTGCGACAGCTTCGCGATATCGACCCCGACCTGTTGCAGCAGTTCGCGATCGAAGCAGGGCTGGACGTTGTTCCGGTCGGTGCCGATCTGGCGCAGCGTGATCCCCGTGCGACCGATCCAGTTCGTGTTGACGAACAGGTCGACGCGATATGAACCCGGCTCTGCCACATTGCCCTTTTCGAAGCGGCTGACATCCACCCGCGTGCTGCCCGGGCGTTGCAGGAACTGGTCGTCGAACTGGACCTCCGCCACTTGCGTGGCGCCGGCTCCGGCGTCGACGGTTGCCGCCAGCGCGTCCACCGACGCGAACACCGACAGCGCAAGCATGAAGCACGGGCGCAGACGCCAGCGCATGGACAAAGGCAAGCTGGAAATGCGTTGAATCACGATAGTCAGCCGAGCGTGAGCAAGCCTGCACCCTGCCCGGGGCGAGCATGCTCGATCTTGCGTTTGGAGGGGCGTGGCGCGCTACCCGCGCCTTGCGCGACGGAGGGGATCGGCCGTGCGTTACGGCGCCGGCGCGGCAGCGCCGGACTGCAACGGCGCCGTGCCGTTGACCGCACCGCCGTAGTCGTTCAGCGTCGTGTAGTGCACGCTGGCGCCGGCCGCTTCGGGCACATCGCCCTTCAGCGGGAACGCGCGCGTTTCGCCGGGGCCGACCATGCCGCCGTCGTCGAAGACCGCGCTGCGCTCGCCCGCCTGGACGCTGATCATGGTCAGCGACACATGGAACGGCGTCGGGTTATTCGCCTCGATGGCCGGCTTGCCGCCGGCCCGCGTGAGGCGCCAGGTGAGCTGTGCCGGCGCGTCGGCCGACGATCCCTTGAGCTTGCCCGGGCGATAGAACAGCTTGATGCGCGAGCGGAACGCGAGCTGGATCCGGTTCAGGTCCGCGTCCTCCGCTTTCGGTTTGGGCGGCACTTCGAGCACGTTGAGCCAGAACACCGACTCGCGATCCGCCGGCATCGGTTCGCCCGTATAGACGATGCGCAGCGTCTGCGCCTTGGACGGATCGATTCGCGCGATCGGCGGCGTGACGATGAACGGCACCTTGATACCGGTCGGTGCGCCGTGCACGTCGCCTGAATCGATCCACGACTGCACGAGTGCAGGCGTCTGCCCTGCATTCGACAGCTTGAGCGTGACCTCGGATTCGCCTGCATCGTAGATCACGCGCGTGCCGCCGATGACCACCGACGCGTCGGCGGGCGTTGCGAGATAACTGAACCATGCGATGCCCGCGGCGGCGAACGCGAATCGGAGTGATTTTTTCAAATTCATGGCTGAAATGATTCAGGTACCTTGCATGAGGTGGGGAGCGAATTCACGCCGCCCCACCTGTTACTTGTATGGACAACTAATCAGTTGGTCACTGATAAATGAGCGAGTACATGACGCTCGACGTCGCCGCGCCGGCCGTTGCAGCGCCGGTCGCAACGTATTGCGCGTAGTAGTTCAGCGTTGCCGCGCCGGCGGCACTGATGGCGGCCGACTTCGAGTTCTGCGATGCGTCCGGTGCGCCGAGCTGGATTCGCGAGTAGTCGCTGTTCAGCAGGCCGATCTCGACGTTGGTCGCGCCACCCGTGGCCACGATCAGGTTGCCGGTGGCGGAGTCGACCGTCGGGCCCGGTTCGAAGTAGGTGTGGACGTTGCCCGACGCGGGCGTACAGGCCGTGAGCGCAATCGAGAAGCCCTGGCGGCCGGCATACTGGCCGGCGGTGGCCAGCGCGCTGGTCGATACCGGCAGCAGCGTGACACTGAAGTTGTTCGAGCCGCTGCCGTTGCCGTTGATCGTGCAGGTTTGTGCGGTCACGCTGCCGTTGAACGTAATCGTGCCGTCTGCCGCGGACGCGATCGAGGAAACAGTGGCAGCAGCCACGAGCAGCAGGGTGGAGATGAGCTTGGTTTGCATGGTTGTCGGTTTCGGAAATGATCTGGATGGACTGACGACGCCGAGGCGCTTTTCACTCGATAACGCCACGCGACATCCAACGGCAACCCGGTGAGGCGTTGTGCAGTCGAAAATTATGTTCTCGACTGGGTTACATTTGGACAGGGCTGGATCTTACCGACCGCGACACGCTGCTGTATGAACAATTGTGACTTGGCGATGCACAACGAATGTGCGCTGCGGTGTTCGACCGAACGGCACGGGCGCCGGCGGGCCGTTGCTCGTTGCCGCGCGTCGCCAACCGGCGTCGGCGGGACCGCGCGCCGCTCGACGACGTCACGCGCCCGACGGCGCGGTTCGCCCGGATGCCGCCTGCCGAGTGAGGCGCAAGGATCCCGCCGCCCCGGAGGGAGCGCGATCCGGCGAATATGAAACGGGACGAAGAATCGTGACCGCGGCGCAGCCGATGCGCCGGACTACCGCCGCCGATGCTCGACCGCGAACTTGATCAGCTCGGCCTGCCCTTCGATCTCCAGCTTGCGCTTCAGATTGAGCCGGTGCGTCTCGACCGTGCGCACCGACAGCGCCGTCTGCTGCGCGATCTGCTTGCTCGACAAACCCTCGGCCAGCATGTCGAGGATGTCGCGCTCGCGCGGCGTCAGCCGGTCGAGCGGCGACGTGGTGGCGCGTGCGTGGATCATCCGCGCGGCGAGCCCTTCGCTGAAGAACGTCTGGCCGGCCAGCACCGCGCCGATCGCACGGACGATCTCGCTCGCGGGCGAATCCTTCAGCAGGTAGCCGCTCGCGCCGGCGCGCACGGCCTGCGTCACGTATTCGAGGTTGTCGTGCATCGACAGCATCAGCACGCGGATGCCCGGAAAGCGCTCGTGGAACACGCCCGCGAGCGTGATGCCGTTCATCCCGTTCATGCCGACGTCCATCAGCGCGAGATCGGGTTCGAGCGACGCGGCAAGCGCGAGCGCCTCGTCGGCGTTGCCGGCCTCGCCGATCACGGACAGGTCGGCCGCTTCGAGCCGCATCCGCAAGCCGTCGCGCACGAGCGGGTGATCGTCGACGAGCAGCAGTCGGGCGGCGGGCCGGGCGGTGTCGGGGGCGCTCATGGGCAAATGGTCTCCGGTGATGGGGGCGTCAGGCGGCGCCGGGCAGCGGCACGCGCGCGGCGACGATCGTGTGGCCGACCTGCGACGTGATCGTCAGCATCCCGCCGAGCGCGTCGAGGCGCTCGCGCATGTTGCGCAGGCCGATGCCGCGGCGGACGTCGGCCTGCGAGCGCTCGGCGTCGAAGCCGCAGCCGTTGTCGGCGATCGTCAGCGTGACGGATTGCGCGCCGACGTCGAGCGTGACGGCCGCGCGCGACGCCCGCGCATGATGCACGATGTTGCTGAGCGCTTCCTGTGCGATCCGGAACAGCGCGGTATTGACCGCCGCGGGCAGCGGGCGCGCGCCGCCGTGCGCGACCTGCGTATAGCCGATGTCGACGCCGCTTTCGGCGCCGAGCTCGCGGACGAGTTGCTCGAGCGCGGCCGCGAGGCCCAGATCGTCGAGCATCGTGGGACGCAGCGCGTGCGAGATGCGCCGCACCTCGCGCAGCGTGTCGCCGAGCCGCACGACGCCGGACGCCAGCGCCTGCTCGGCCTCGGGCACGCGCGCGGCGCCGCGTTCGAAGCGCGCGAGCGCGGATTCGAGCATCAGCTTCGCGGACACCATCATCTGGCTGATCCCGTCGTGCAGTTCGCGCGACAGCCGCGCCCGCTCCTGCTCCTGCGATTCGACCACGCGCTGCGCGAGCAGCTTGAGCTTCGCGTCGGCGCTGCGCGACTCGCTGACGTTCAGCACCAGCGCGCACACGGCGATCGCCGCCGCGCCCGTGAGCGCGATCGCGGTGAGCCAGCTCATCGTGCGCTCGATGTTCGCCGACGCGCGCGCGTCGATGCGCTGGAGCGCGGTGTCGACGTCGTCGAGATAGATGCCGGTGCCGACCATCCAGCCCCAGCGCTCGAGCGCGACGACGTAGCCGAGCTTCGGCGCGATGCGGCCGGTCGACGGTCGCTGCCAGGTGTAGCGCACGTAGCCGCCGCCGTGCGCGGCCGCGCCGATCAGCTCCTGGATCGTCAGCGCGCCCTGCGGGTCGCGCATCGACCAGAAGTTGTGGCCGACGCGCTCGGGTTCGCGCGGATGCATCAGCGAGTTGCCGTGCAGGTCGTAGACGAAGAAATAGCCGTCGGGGCCGAAATCCATCTTCCGCAGCATCTCGAGCGCCTGCATGCGCAGCATCGCGTCGTCGCGCGCGTTGCGGCCGCTCGCGTCGTAGAGCGGCATGATCGCGCTCGTCGCGAGCTCCACGTAGTGCTTCAGCTCGACTTCCTTGCTCGACAGGTACGCGGCCTGGATCGTCGCGTGCTGCGTGCGCGCGAGCGACGTGGCCTGCTGGCGCACGCCGAAGCCGATGCCGGCGATCGCGAGCAGGAACGGCACGATGGCCAGAAGGAAGATCTTTGCCTTGAGTCTCATGGTGGTGCGAAGCGGCCGCGCAGCCGCGCGGGCGGCTCGTCGAGGCGACATTGTCGGCGATTTTGCCGGCGGGCGGCGACGGCGGCGCGGCGGCCGCCCTGTCGTTCCGCTCAGGCCTGCCGCGTGGCGAGACCGCCGGGCGCGACCGTCTGCACGACGATGCGGTTGCGCCCGCCTTCCTTCGCGCGATACAGCGCGTCGTCGGCGAGCTTCAGCGCGGCCTGCATGTCGTCGTCGTGCTCGGGGTAGCTTGTCGTCACGCCGATGCTGACCGTCAGGCGGCCGGACGCGCACGCGTCGTGCCGGATGCCGAGATCGAGGATGCCGGTGCGGATCGCCTCGGCGATCGACACCGCGCCGTCGGTGTCGACGTCGGGCAGCACCACGACGAACTCCTCGCCGCCGTAGCGCGCCGCATAGTCGGCCGGGCGGCGCAGGCAGCCGGCGATGCAGTGGCCGACCGCGGCAAGCGCGTCGTCGCCGGCCTGGTGCCCCTGCGTATCGTTGTAGCGCTTGAAGAAGTCGACGTCGATGAACAGCAGCGACAGCGCGAGCTGCGAGCGTGCGGCGCGGCGCCATTCGCGCGCGAGCGTGACGTCGAGCATCCGGCGGTTGTCGAGGCCGGTCAGGCCGTCGGTGCGCGCGAGCGCCTGCAGCTCGGTTTCCGCGCGGTGACGCTTGCGCAACTGGACGTCGAGCAGCAGCGACAGGCAGACGAAGCCGATCGCGAGCACGGCCATTGCGGAGCCGATCGGAATCGCACGGTCGTACCATGCGGCATAGGTATCGGCTTCCGAGCGCGCGACCATGATGATGAGCGGCAGGTGGTCGAGGTGCCGGAACACGTACAGGCGGCGCACGCCGTCGATCGACGCAGTATCGGCGAAGCTGCCCTCGCTGGCGGTCATGAAATGCCGGAACGTGCTGGCGTGGCTGATGTCGCGGCCGATGATCGCCGGATCGTACGGCTCGCGCGCGAGCATCCTGCCGTCGGTGTTGATCAGCGCGACCGAGCCGCGATCGCCGAGCGACAGGCGCGAGAACAGGTTCTGGAAATATTCGAGCCGGATCGACATCACGGCGACGCCCGCGAACGACCCGTCGGGTTTCGAGATCCGCCGGCTGAGCGCGATGCTCGGCGAGCCGGCCCGCATGCGGGAGTGGTACGGATCGCTGACGTGCAGGCCCACGTCGGGGTGGTCGCGGTGCACGACGAAATAGGACGCATTGCCGAAGTTGGCCTTGCGCGGCACGTCGCTCTTGCCGTCGACCTCGATGTCGCCCTTGGCGTCGAGCACGTAGATGCCGCCGAGGTACTTGGCCGTCGTCGCGCGGTCGAACAGCACCTGGCGGCGCAGCGACATCGGCAGCGCGGCGACCGCGGGGTCGTTCATGCCTTCGACGACGGCCTGCAGCGACAGCGAATAGATCTCGATGTTGCGCTCGATGTCCCACGATGCCATCAGCGCGAGGTTCTGCTGCGTGGCGATCGCGCGCTCGCGCGCGTCGATGCGGCCCTGATACAGCACGATCGCGCACAGCATCAGCAGCAGCAGCGCGATCAGCAGCCCGGCATGGAAGATCAGGTGCGGCAGCAGGAACCGGCGCAGATGTGCGGCGACACGGCGCATCAGGCCGGATTCGCTGGGCATTGCGTAGTCGGTTTCTGCCATGATTCGTGGATCGATGGGCATTGCCGCCGGAAGGCAGGCCGATGCAATTGTTCGTATGACGTGTCGGCGGCGATCCGGTACGCAGCCATCCCGACGCCTTCCTGCCGGTCAGCGGAGAAAATGAACGCCGATTGTCGATAATCGCGGCCGGATATACCGGTAAATCACGCGTTTATTAGCGACATCTGCGGAGATTCGGCGATCCGGCGAATCGGGCAGTGCTCATTCGACGGAGTATAGCGCGCGCGTCCGCATGCGCGGAATATGTTGCGACCCGTTGATCCCGGTCAAATTACGGTGTAATCCCGGGCTTGCGAAATGCGGTCAGGGGGTTGCGGCGTATGGTTTTGCCGCCTGAAGGGTCGTGGCGTGCGGCGTGTGGCCGCCGATTCCATCAGGTTAACGGCAGGCGGACGGAGAAAATGAAGGCAACCGAAATGCGCGGATTATCCGTTTCAACGGTGAAACGAACGCGAAAATGAAAAACGGGCGGCCGCGGCCGCCCGTTTCGTGACACCGGTTTCAAGACATCCGGCAATTCCGCCATGCGGGACGCGCCCGCATGCGCCGGCTCAGCCGCCGTGCTGCCCTGCCTTGAACGCGAGCCGGAACCGGTGCAGCAGCGGCTCGGTATAGCCGCTCGGCTGCGACGTGCCCTGCAGCGCCAGCGCGCACGCGGCCTTGAACGCGGTCGACTGGTCGTAGTCGGGCGCCATCGGGCGATAGTTCGGGTCGCCGGCGTTCTGCTGGTCGACGACGCGCGCCATGCGCCTGAACACGTCGAGCACGAACGCTTCGGTGATCACGCCGTGGCGCAGCCAGTTCGCGATGTGCTGGCTCGAAATGCGCAGCGTCGCGCGGTCTTCCATCAGGCCGACGTCGTGGATGTCGGGCACCTTCGAGCAGCCGACGCCCTGTTCGACCCAGCGCACGACGTAGCCGAGGATGCCCTGCGCGTTGTTCTCGACCTCGCTCAGGATCTCGCTCTCGCTCCATGCGGCGCGCTCGACGACCGGCACGGTCAGCAGGCCTTCGAGCAGCGTGTCGCGTTCGCTCGCGTACGGCGTCTTCTCGAGCGCCTGCTGGACGGCCTGCACGTCGACGAGATGGTAGTGCAGCGCGTGCAGCGTCGCGGCGGTCGGCGACGGCACCCATGCGGTGTTGGCGCCGGCGCGCGGATGCGCGATCTTCTGCTCGAGCATCGCGTGCATCAGGTCCGGCATCGCCCACATGCCCTTGCCGATCTGCGCGCGCCCGCGCAAGCCGGCCGACAGGCCCGCGAGCACGTTGTTGCGCTCGTACGCGGTGATCCACGCCGACGATTTCATGTCGCCCTTGCGGATCATCGGGCCCGCTTCCATCGCGGTGTGCATCTCGTCGCCGGTGCGGTCGAGGAATCCGGTGTTGATGAACGCAACGCGCGCGGCGGCCGCGGCGATGCAGGCGGCGAGGTTCACGCTGGTGCGGCGTTCCTCGTCCATGATGCCCATCTTCAGCGTGTTGCGCGGCAGGCCGTACAGATCCTCGATGCGCGCGAACAGCGTATCGGCGAACGCGACTTCGACCGGGCCGTGCATCTTCGGCTTCACGATGTAGATCGAGCCCGTGCGCGAGTTGCGCTTCGCCTTCAGGTCGTGCAGCGCGCACAGCGTCGTGACGACGCCGTCGAGGATCCCTTCCGGAATCTCGTTGCCGTCGCGGTCGAGCACCGCGCCGTTGGTCATCAGGTGGCCGACGTTGCGCACGAACAGCAGCGAACGGCCGTGCAGCGACAGCGTGCCGCCGGCGGGCGCCGTGTATTCGCGGTCGTCGTTCAGGCGGCGGGTGAAGGTCTTGCCGCCCTTCGCGACTTCCTCGACCAGCGTGCCCTGCATCAGGCCGAGCCAGTTGCGGTAGAGCTGGACCTTGTCGTCCGCGTCGACCGCCGCGACCGAATCCTCGCAGTCGATGATCGTGCTGACCGCGGCTTCGAGCACGACGTCCTTCACGTTGGCGAGATCGGCGCGGCCGATCGGCGTGGACGCGTCGACCTGGATCTCGAGGTGCAGGCCGTTGTGCTTCAGCAGGATCGCGGACGGCGCGTCGGCCGCGCCCTGGTAGCCGACGAATTGCGCCGGCTGCGCGAGGCCCACGCTGCCCTGCGCGGTTTCGACGGCGAGCTGGCCGTCCTGCACGCGGTAGCGCAGCGCGTCGCGGTGCGAGCCGCTCGCGAGCGGCGCCGCGTTGTCGAGCACGTTGCGCGCGTAGTCGATCACGCGCTGGCCGCGCGTCGGGTTGTAGGTCGCGGTACGTTCGGCGCCGCCGTCCTCGGGCAGCGCATCGGTGCCGTACAGCGCGTCGTACAGGCTGCCCCAGCGGGCGTTCGCGGCGTTCAGCGCATAGCGTGCGTTCGACAGCGGCACGACGAGCTGCGGGCCGGCCTGCGTCGCGATCTCGCTGTCGACGTTCGCGGTGGCTGCCGCGACGTTCGACGGGGCCGGCACGAGGTAGCCGATCCGTTCGAGGAACGCGCGATACGCGGCGTGGTCGCGCACGGGGCCGGGGTGCGCGCGGTGCCAGGCGTCGAGTTCCTGCTGCAGGCGGTCGCGTTCCGCGAGCAGCTCGCGGTTGCGCGGCGCGAGGTCGTGCACCAGGGCCGAGAAACCGCTCCAGAACGCGGCCTTGTCGATGCCGGTGCCCGGCAGCGCTTCGTTTTCAATGAACTGGCTCAGCGCTGGCGCGACTTGCAGTCCTGCTTGGTCGATCATCGTTAATCCTCCCGGGGAAAAAATCGCGCGCGGCTCAGGCCGAGACGCTTTGTGTGCCGGCGCGGGCAATCTGCGCGTCCTGCTCCGACTTTACGCCAGACACGCCGATCGCGCCCGCCGCCCGGCCGCCGACCATGACCGGCACGCCGCCTTCGAGCAATCCCGTCAGCGGCGCGCTGAGAAACGCGGTACGGCCACCGTTGATCATATCCTCATACGCCTTCGTCTCGCGCCGGCCGAGGGCGGCCGCGCGCGCCTTGTCCTGCGCGATGCTCGCGCTGGCCGGCGATGCGCCGTCCAGCCGCGCGAACGCGAGCAGATGGCCGCCGTCGTCCACGACGGCGATCGACACGGCCCAGCCGTGGCGTTGCGCTTCCGCGCGCGCGGCGGCCAGCATGCGGTCGGCGTCGGCGAGTTCGAGTTCGGGTTTCGTCTGCATGGCTTTCCTCCGGCATCCGGTCAGTTGACGAGGCGGTTGTCGACCAGCTCGATCCAGTGGCGCACGGGCGTGCGGCCCGCGCCGTTCAGGTGAGTCTGGCAGCCGACGTTGGCCGTGACAATCAGGTCCGGCCGCGCGGCCTCGAGCGCATCGAGCCGGTTGTCGCGCAGGGTCGTCGCGAGTTCCGGCTGGGTCAGCGAATACGTGCCGGCCGAGCCGCAGCACAGATGGCCGTCGGCGACATTCGTCAGATCGAAGCCGAGCCGCGTCAGGATGCCCTCGACCGCGCCGCCGAGCCGCTGCGCGTGCTGCAGCGTGCACGGGCAGTGGACCGCGACGCGGCGCGGCGTCGCGTCGGCCAGCGCATCGAGCGGCTCCGCCGCGATCACCTCGGCGAGATCGCGCGCCAGCGCGCTGACGCGCCGCGCCTTCTCCGCATAGGCGGGGTCGGAACGCAGCAGGTCGCCGTATTCCTTGACGAACGCGCCGCAGCCGCTCGCCGTCAGCACGATCGCCTCCGCGCCGGCCTCGATCGCGGGCCACCATGCGTCGATATTGCGGCGTGCGCGGGCGAGGCCGGCGTCCTGCGCGTTCAGGTGGTATTCGGTCGCGCCGCAGCAGCCGGCCTCGCGCGCCGGGGTCACGCCGATGCCGAGCCGGTCGAGCACGCGCGCGGCGGCCGCGTTGGTGTTCGGCGACAGCGACGGCTGCACGCAGCCCTCGAGCATCAGCACCCGCCGTGCGTGGCGGACGGCCGGACGCGGCGCGGCCGCCGGGGTGGCGGCCGGGATCTTGTCCCGCAGCGTGCCGGGCAGCAGCGGGCGCAGCGCGCGGCCGGCCTTCAGCAACGCGGCGAACGTGGCCGGGCGCGGCACGACGTGACGCAGCCCCGCGCGCAGCAGGCGTTCGCGCGCGGGCCGCCGTGCATGCTTCTCGGCTTCGGCGCGGCCGATGTCGAGCAGCGTGTGGTAGCGCACGCCGGACGGGCACGTCGTCTCGCAGTTGCGGCACGTCAGGCAGCGGTCGAGATGCTGCTGCGTGCGCTCGCTGCACGGCTCGCCTTCGAGCAGCTGCTTGATCAGGTAGATGCGGCCGCGCGGCCCGTCGAGCTCGTTGCCGAGCACCTGGTAGGTCGGGCAGGTCGCGTTGCAGAAGCCGCAGTGCACGCACGCGCGCAGGATCGCTTCCGCTTCGTCGGCCCGGGCAAGGGCCTTGCTTGCTTCGCTGAGGGTGGTTTGCATCGGCGGGTCGTTTCGAGGGTCAGAGATCGGCGTACAGGCGGCCGGGATTGAAGATCGCGTGCGGGTCGAGCCGCGCCTTGAGCTGCCGGTGCACGCGCAGCAGCGCGGGCGGCAGCGGCTGGAACGGCTCGTGCGTCGCGCCCGCCGTGAAGCAGGTCGCGTGGCCGCCCCATTGCGCGGCGAGCCGCTGCACGTCGGCCGGCGCGGCGTCGCTTTTCAGCCAGCGCTGCGCGCCGCCCCAGTCGGCGAGTTGCGCGCCGGGCAGCGCGTCGAGCGGCGCGGCGGCCGGCGCCGAGACGCGCCACAGCGGGCGCGGATCGTCGAAGAACGGCAGCGCGAGGTCGCGCAGCCGCGACCAGAATGCGTCGTCGCGGCCGTCCATGCGGTCGCCGCCGATCGTGGCGACCGCCGCCTTCACCGAGCCCTCGCCGCCCTCGATCCGCACGCGCAGCACGCCGTCGGCGTGGCACGCGCCCGCGAGCGGCAGCCCCGCGCGCCGCCAGGCGGCGACGCGCCGTACGGCGTCGCCCGCAGTGAGCGGCAGCGCGAGGTCGGCCGTCGCGCGCGGCTTCGGCAGCACCTTCAGCGATACCTCGGTCACGACGCCGAGACAGCCGAAGCTGCCCGCGAGCAGCCGCGACACGTCGTAGCCCGCGACGTTCTTCATCACCTCGCCGCCGAAGCGCAGGTGCTTCGCGCGGCCGGTGATCACGCGGCAGCCGAGCACGAAATCGCGCACCGCGCCGGCCCACGGGCGGCGCGGCCCCGACAGCGCCGCCGCGAACATGCCGCCGACCGTGGCCGCGCCGCCGAACGACGGCGGCTCGCACGGCAGCATCTGGCCGGCCGAGTCGAGCATCGCCTCGAGTTCGGCGAGCGGCGTGCCCGCGCGCGCGGTGACGACGAGTTCGGTCGGGTCGTACGACACGACGCCGCGATGCGCGCGCAGGTCGAGCGTGCGGCCTTCGACGGGGCGGCCGAGGAAGGCCTTCGTGCCGGCGCCGCGGATGTGCAGCGGCTGGCGGTCGCGGATCGCCGCGTCGACCTGCGCGACGAGCGCCGCGCCGGCATCGGTCGATTCGATTTCGCGTCGCATCAGAAGCGCTCCAGTTCGGGAAACGGCAGCTTGCCGTGATGGACGTGCATCGCGCCGAATTCGGCGCAGCGGTGCAGCGTCGGGATGTTCTTGCCGGGATTGAGCAGGCCCTGCGGATCGAACGCGGCCTTCACCGCGTGGAAGAACGCGATTTCGTCGGTGTTGAACTGCACGCACATCTGGTTGATCTTCTCGCGCCCGACGCCGTGCTCGCCGGTGATGCTGCCGCCCGCCGCGACGCACAGCTCGAGGATCCTGCCGCCGAGCGCTTCCGCGCGGTCGAGCTCGCCGGGCCGGTTCGCATCGAACAGGATCAGCGGGTGCATGTTGCCGTCGCCGGCGTGGAACACGTTCGCGACCGGCAGCCCGTATTCGGCGGACAGCGCGGCGATGCCTTCGAGCACGCGCGGCAGTTCGCGGCGCGGGATCGTGCCGTCCATGCAGTAGTAGTCGGGCGACATGCGGCCCACCGCGGGAAACGCGTTCTTGCGGCCGGCCCAGAAGCGCTGGCGCTCGGCTTCGTCGCGCGCGACGCGGATGTCGGTCGCGCCCGCGTCGCGCAGCAGCGCGGCGACGCGCTCGGCGTCCTCGTCGACGTCGGTCGGCGCGCCGTCGAGCTCGCACAGCAGGATCGCCTGCGCGTCGACCGGGTAGCCCGCATGGATGAAATCCTCGGCCGCGCGGATCGCGAGGTTGTCCATCATCTCGAGACCGCCGGGAATCACGCCCGCGCCGATGATCCGCGCGACCGCGGCGCCGGCTTCGGCGACGTCGTCGAAGCTGGCCATCAGCACCTTCACGTTCGGCGGCTTCGGCAGCAGCTTCACGGTCACTTCCGTGACGATGCCGAGCATTCCTTCGGAGCCGGTGAACAGCGCGAGCAGGTCGAAGCCCGGCGCGTCGAGCGCATCGGCGCCGAGCGTGAGCGTGTCGCCGTCGATCGTCAGGATCTCGACCTTCAGGATGTTGTGCACCGTGAGGCCGTATTTCAGGCAGTGCACGCCGCCCGCGTTTTCGGCGACGTTGCCGCCGATCGAGCATGCGATCTGCGACGACGGATCGGGCGCGTAGTACAGGCCGTACGGCGCGGCGGCCTGCGAGATCGCGAGGTTGCGCACGCCGGGCTGCACGCGCGCGGTGCCGGCGTCGGGGTCGATGTCGAGAATCCGGTTGAACTTCGCCATCACGAGCAGGAGGCCTTTTTCGAGCGGCATCGCGCCGCCCGACAGCCCCGTGCCCGCGCCGCGCGCGACCACCGGCACGCCGAGCGCGGCCGCGACGCGCAGCACCGCGCGCACCTGCTCGACCGTGTCGGGCAGCACGACCGCGAGCGGCACCGTGCGGTAGGCGGCGAGGCCGTCGCATTCGAACGGCTTGAGCGCCTCGCGTTCGTGCAGCACGTCGAGGCCGGGCGCCGCCGCGTGCAGCGCGGCGACGAGCGTGTCGCGGCCGACGGTCGCCAGCGGGCCGTCGATCCGTTCGTCGTAGATGAAACTCATCGGTCTGTCTCCACCATGCATGGCGGCCGCGCAAGGCGCGACACGCCGGATGGACGCGATTCTTGGCGGGCCGGGCGTGCATGTCCAGACGTCTTTCTTGTGGTCATACCAGTTTTTCGGACGGGGTTCCGGCAGGCGCCGTGGAATGAGCCATGAAATCCAGCACGGATAAGGCTTTGTGAGAAAATCGACGAACTCATTCCAAAGTGGTCATACCAGTATGGAAATCCAGGATCGGGAAAGGCCGGCGCGGCGCGTGGCCGACGTCGTCGCCGAACGGATCGAGCAGCTGATCGTCGACGGCGTGCTGAAGGCCGGGCAGGCGCTGCCGTCGGAACGGCGGTTGACCGAGAAGCTCGGCGTATCGCGCACGGCCGTGCGCGAAGGGATGAAGTTGCTGCACGCGCGCGGGATCATCGACACGGCGCACGGCAAGGGGTCGTTCGTCGCGAGCCTGACCCCGCAGCGCGAAATCACGCCGATGATGCACCTGCTCGGTTCGCAGCCGCGCACGCTGTACGACCTGTTCGAGGTGCGCGGGATGCTCGAGGCCGAGGCCGCGCGGCTCGCCGCGCTGCGCGGCACGCCGGCGGATTTCATCCTGATCCGGCGCCGCTACGAGGAGATGACCGCGGCCGATGCGCAGGACCTCGATCCCGCTGCGCGCGCGAAGCTCGACCACGCGTTCCATCTCGCGATCAGCGAGGCGTCGCACAACCCCGTGCTCGTCAACACGCTGCAGTCGCTGACCGACCTGCTGCTCAGTTCGGTGTTCGCATCGGTGAACAACCTCTATCACCGCGAACCGCTGAAGAAGCAGATCGACCGCCAGCATGCGCGGCTCTACAACGCGGTGACGGGGCGGCTGCCCGACCAGGCGCGCAAGGCGGCGAGCGAGCATATCCGGCAGTGCGTCGATTATTTGAGGGAGATCGAGCAGGAGGAGCAACGGCTCGTGCGGTCGACGTTGCGGCTCGAAGGGTGGGCGTGAGCCGGGCGGGGCCGCCGGCCGTGCGCCGGCGTTGACGGGTATCACGCACAGCGAACCGTCTGACGACGCGTGTCACACGGGCATGTCACACTGTGTTCCATTTTTCGTGTGGTCGCCGCCGTCCGCCCGATGCACGGGCCGGTCGCGTGCGCCGTGTCTCGCCGCCGTGCATGACGGAGTCGCGTCGGGCCCGTCGGACGGTGCGCCACCCATCCCGAAACGGAGCACATCGCATGTCGAACCGGACCCGCGACGACGGCCCCGCCCGAACGTCAGATCCCCCCGACGGCGCGCAGCGCGACGCGCTGCTCGCGTTGCTGAACGAACTGCTGGAAGCCGAGCGGGCTGGCGCGCGCATCGCGTCGGAGACGGCGGCGGCAATCGACGATGCCGAACTTCATCGTCTTGTGGTCGGTATCCGCCAGGATGACGCGCATTGGTGCACGGTGCTGGACGATGCGATCCGCTCGCTCGACGCGACGCCGACGCTTGCCACCGGCGCGTTCCATGAAACCGCGATGGCGATCGACGACGTGCGGGAACGGCTCGCATTCCTGAACCGGGGGCAGCGCTGGGTCGTGCGCAAGCTGCAGGCGATGCTGCCGACGCTCGACGTGCCCGATCTGCACCACGCGCTCACGCTGATGCTCGTGTCGCATGAGAAGAACATCGGGTCGGTCGACGCGCTGCTGCGGGTCAAGGACGGGGCCGGCGGCGCGGTGACGCCGTGACGTGAAGAACGCCCTTCGTGGGGGCGTGTCGATGTGCGATTCGCGCCGACGCCGCGGCGCGCTTCATCACTTCGGCGGTTGCTTGCGATGTACCGGCAGTCGGCCGTGCGCCCGTTCCGTGACGGTTCCGGTCACAGGCCGGCCGGCGCCGGTTGCAGGCGCCAACTAGCAGCGTTCGTCGCGCGACATGAACCGATCGATCAGCTGATAGTAGCCCGGCAACACGCGGTTCAAGCGATTGCGGCCGGCGCGCGTCAGGCTGACGAGCTTCGCCCGGCTGTCTTCGTCGCTCGCCTCGCAGGTGAGCATGCCGTCCTCGACCAGACCTTGGATCGTGCGTGTCATGACGGGGCGCGACACGTCGACACGATCGGCCAGTTCGCTCACTTTCAGGCCGTCCGGATGGTTTTCGCGATCCAGCACGACGAGAATCAGATATCGCAAGGTCGAGAGCCCGTTTTCCGCAAAGTAGGTGTCGAGCTCCCGCATCAGCGAGCTGGCACGTCGCAGCATGTGGAGTGCGGCCTGAACGTTGTCCACGTTCATGGAGGGAAAGCGCTCATGGTAGGTTTCCAGCGTTTCCCGGCTGGGTAATTCCTTCAGGAAGAACACGGGGCAAGGTCTCCTTTCAAATGACGTGCGAGCGTCGCCGTATCGATTCCGGCGCCGAAATGATGCAGCACGTGTTCGACGACATGATCGTGTTGCCCTTTCGTGAACGCGGCGCACCCGTCCGTCACGATCCAGCAGTCGAGGCCGATGTCGTGCGCTTCCCGAAGCGTGGATTCCACGCAGACATGGGTGGCGAAGCCCATCAGCACAATCGTGTCGATACGGTTGTTTCGCAGGAACGGATCCAGCGTCGAATTTCTCAGCACGCTCGCTCCGGAGCGGCCCTGCGTGACGAATTCGTTTCGCTCGGGCAGGAAAGGCGGCGAGAACGCGGCGCCTTGCCCGATCCACGTGCCGGCGCCCGGAATCGCGGAGCGCAACCCGAGGACGTCGTGGCCGCCGGCGAACAGGCGGTAGTGCGGATCGTGTCGCAGATCCAGTCCGGCATGGGCAATGGTCCAGCCTTCCTCCCGGGCAGTCGCGAGGATGTGTGCCGCGTTGGAGGCCGCCTCCCGAAACGGCGCCTCGTCGCGAACAAGACGCTTGAAGAGGATGCTGTCTTCACCGAGCCATTCATTCTGGAATTCGATGAAGACAAGCGCGGTGCGATGTTTTTCGATGGAAACCGGATTCGTCACGGGATGTGCTCCATATAATTATCATGGTAACTATATGGTCGCGAGCGAAGAAGTGCAAGTCCCGCGGAAAAGGCGCGGGCGGGGCCACGATCGAATCGCTGCTTGTCGTTGCCGGGTCGACGGCTGGGCGTGTTAAAGAAATCGCGCGGAAGGTCTCTTCGTAGCCGCCGCCGGCCTCATGCTCAACCGGCGAGAACGGGATCGATCTCGTTGTGTGTCAGGCCGAAGCTCGCCATGCGGGCGCGATGATCGGGTGAGCCCAGATACCGGCGAAGTTGCTCGTTGACGGCATCGAGCAGGTCACGGTTCGTCCTGTTGAACGAGAATGCCCCGAGCGGGCGTTCCTGCCGCTCGCCATGTGCGTCGGGCCGGTGCTCCACGGCCTGAAGCACCGCGCCGCCGATGCGATCCGCAAGGATGCGGTTTCCCAGCGCCGTGCTCGCATACGCATCGATCGCCCCCGCGCGAACCGCTTCGATCGCATCGGCCTGGTGCTCGAAGATGACTATCTGGTCGTCGCTTACGCCCGCCGTTCTCGCCGAATCGTGTTGCACTTGTCCGGCGATGATGCCCAGCCGCGCATCGTGGCGTTCGGCGAGCGACGCGTAGCTGTCCAGTGTTTTCGGATTGCCGGCCCGAACCAGGAAGCCGTCCCCGATTGCCCAGACGGGCACGCTGAACGCGACCCGCTCGGCGCGCCCGGGCGTCACGAACAGCGGGACGTTCATATCCCAGCGGCCGGCTTCGACGCCGGGCAGCAGTTCACTGAACGTCGTCAAGTGATGTTCGATCCGGGTGACCCCCATTGCGCGAAGAACCGCATCGGCCAGATCGAGGTCGGCGCCGGCGGCGGTTCGATCCGCGTTCGTCCAGCCGAACGGGGGTTCTTCGATATAAGCAATCGTTACCTTCATCGTCGTGTCTCGCGAAATGGGGGCGTCGAATCGTCGAAGCCATTGTCCGGGATCGATGAAGCGGTGTCGAATGTCCAGAAATGGCGGTTCCGATCAGACGCAGTCACCCGTATTCAACCCGAAGCCGCCGCGCGCCATGCCGGTGCCGGACGGCGGATCGCCTCGCCGTGCGGAACGGTGAAATCCACCTCGACCGGTTGAGCAAGCGCGCCGACGCTCGCGGCGTGGGCGGCGCGCAACGCAGCGTCGCTCTCAACCGCCTTCGACGAGCCGCATCACGATGCGTCTGGCCGATTCGAGATGCGCGACCGTCATCGAGCGTGCCGCACGCGCATTGCGCTCGCGGCACGCCTGCAGGATGTCCTCGTGCTCGACCTGGAACGACGGCGTATCCGCGAGCAGCGTGGCCTGCAGGCGCTCGTAGCGTTCGACCTGGCTGCGCAGTTCCGCAATCGTCTTCAATTGCCGCGCGTTGTCGCAGCACGAATACAGCAACGCGTGGAATTCGCGATTCAGCTCGCCTTGCCGGCGCGGCGCGGTTGCGTCGCCGAGCAGGCGGTGGACGAGTTCGGCGCGCGCCAGTGTTTCATCGTCGAGCCGCTTCACGCTCTGGTAGATCGCATCGCCTTCCAGCAGCACGCGCAGGTCGTAGATCTCCCGCACATCCGACGCGCCCAGCATGCGCACGACGGCGCCGCGATTCCGGAAAATATCCAGCAATCCTTCGCGTTCCAGCCGCTGGATCGCCTCGCGCATCGGAATCCGGCTGATGCCGAACCGCTCGGCCAGATCGCGCTCGACGAGCCGTTCGCCGGCCGCCAGCTCGCCGTTGATGATCATGTCGCGCAGCGATGCGGCGATCGCGTCCGCCGTGGAGTCGAGTCTGGCTTCCATGCCTGCCTGTTTCGTCAATTTGGAATAATGGTATACCAAACGACGATCCGATGCCAGAATGAAGGCTTCCGGCGGGCGTCGGTCGAACGCATGTCCGCCCCGGTCGAGGCAACCCACATTCATGGAGATCGAGATGGCATCCGGTGAGCACAAGTATCGCGTCGCGGTGGAGTGGACAGGCAATCGCGGCACCGGTACGTCGGGGTATCGCGAATACGGCCGCGAGCATGTGATCCGGGCCGGCGGCAAGCCGGACATCCCCGGGTCGGCCGACCCGGCGTTCCGCGGCGACGCGTCGCGCTGGAATCCCGAAGACCTGCTGCTCGCGTCGGCATCGGCGTGTCACAAGCTCTGGTACCTGCATCTGTGTTCGGACGCGGGCATCCGCGTGATGGCTTATGTCGACGATGCGGAAGGCACGATGCTCGACAGCGCCGAGCAGGGCCGCTTCACGGAAATCGTGCTGCGCCCGCACGTGACGATCCGGGCCGGCGACGATCGTGAGCGGGCGGAACGCCTGCATCACGATGCGCATGCGCAATGCTATGTCGCGAACTCGGTCAATTTCCCGATCCGCTGCGAACCGGTGATCGTGTTCGCGGCGGCCTGACGGCGCAGCACGTCGACGCGGAGCATCGCGGGCGCGGCAACGCATCGGCTACAGCGGGGAATCGACGAGCCGTTCGAATGCGTCGGGTGCGGGCAGGGGCGGCGGCGAGTTGCCGGACGCCGCCGCGCCGAACCTGCATGGGCGCGTTCCGGTGTCGGCCTGCGTGTGGATCGTCGGCGAGGTGCGGGGCGCGAGCGTGCCGACGTCGTACCAATATCTGATACGCGGTGGAATTCTGTTGCTCGCGGTGTTGTTCGGCCCGTATCGTCGCAACCAGCGGTGCGCGACGAGGAGCCGACCGGCCATGCGACCGCCTGCAAATGCGACAGATATCGGGAGACGCCATGCAACAGGATCATCCGGCCGCGTCGGCGACGCTGCTGGCCGACAGCCGCAACCTGCTCGGCGAAGGAGCGACGTGGTGCGACAGGACGCACGCGGTGTACTGGGTGGACATCGAGGGCGCGCAGCTGTGGCGCTGTCGCGCGGACGGTTCGGCGCCGACGTCATGGGCGATCCCCGAACGGCTCGCGTGCTTTGCGCTGACGCACGATCCGGACGTGCTGCTCGTCGGGCTGGCGACGCATCTCGCGTTTTTCGACCTGCGTAGCCGCACGTTCACGCGAATCGTCGACGTCGAACCCGGGCTGCCGACGCGGCTGAACGACGGGCGCTGCGATCCATTTGGCGCGTTCGTGTTCGGGATGAAGGACGAGGGCAGTGAGCCGCCGCAAGCGGTCGGCGGGTTCTATCGGCTCAGTGCCGACCTCACGCTGGAGCGGCTGGCGTTGCCGCCGGCGGCGATCGCGAACAGCATCGCGTTCTCGCCGGACGGGTCGAAGATGTATTTCTGCGATTCGCTGATACGCGAAATTTTCGTCTGCGATTACCGCGCGGGCGGCGACGTGGCTAACGTGCGGCCGTTCGCACGGCTGACCGATCCGGACGGCGATCCGGACGGCTCCACGATGGATTGCAACGGCGGGCTGTGGAACGCGCAGTGGGGCGGCAGGCGCGTCGTGCGCTACGGGCCGGACGGCGTCGAGACGGATCGCGTGACCGTGCCGACCGCGCAGCCGAGCTGCGTGGCGCTCGATGGCGAAGGCCGGTTGTACGTGACGAGTGCGCGGGTCGGGTTGAGCGACGATGGGTTGGCGATCGATGCTGACGCCGGCTGCGTGTTCGTCGCCCGAACACGCTACGCCGGGTTGCCGACCGCACGGTTTGCGGGGAAGCGGGCTGGATGAGCAAGCGGGGACGGCAGGTTCATATCGGCTGGCTGGCAAGAACGCGATTTGTCGGGACGATATGTATCGAACGCGCAATGGACGATTGGCCTCGCCCTTCTGGTTCATGCCTCGTCAGGATTCCGGATCGTCGCGCATCCACCATACCGGATGGTCGTGTGGCTCTCTCAACCACATCCACTGGCCTGCTACGCGCTCGGTAACTCGCCGCTGCTCGTGTTCCTCCTGAGGCGTCAAAGTGCGGACCGTGGGAAATTTTCGCCCCTTGTAGATGACCAATTCATCCGAACTGGAAATCGTGGTGAATCCCTGCCACAACCCTGTCTCGGGGCATGGCATCCCCGTGCACAGGTTCATTTCCCCGTATTTCTGGCGCTTCGCTTGCCGTTCTTCGAGGCGGCGTTGCTTGCGTTCTTCGGGTGTCAAGATTTTGTATGCGCGACGCATTTCGACCATCCATAAACTCTGTGGGTGTGATCCATCCTCCGGATTGAAATATCCAAGCTCGATATCGACTGGATACTTGCTTCCAGGAATATCTTTTGACCGGTAACGGAATGACTGTAAATTGGGAGAGTCTGGGGTGCGCCCTCTCATTTCATTTCCGTAATTGAGATTGCCGTCAGAGTCAACCCAGTAGTCCTCCAGCTGGAGAAGCGATTTAATTTCACTGTCAGGCAGATTGGCAATTCTTGAATCAAGGACGATTCTTACACCGGCTGGAACAATTTTTACCTTGTCGCGATCATCACTGTAGTCTTCGGGATCGTCGCCAGTGGAAAGCTCAATCTTCGTTCCGTGTAATGAACGATTTTTATATTTATAAAGAAACCCCTTTGCAGGTGGATGCGTCCACGTTGTGTAGTTTGTTCCAAAGGAAATATGCTCAGGATTGTATGGAGCATCATCACGTAGTATTGCCATTGCTGCTTTGAGGATGCTCCGCAGCATGGTGCGTTGCTCTTCGTCGGTCGTTTTCATTTCAAACCCCTCCTCCAATGGCGTGAAGTGAAGTGCTGTATTCTCCTGTGCATGTGCCGGGATTCCGCACGAAAGTGCGATCAGGACGGTTCCAATAGGCTTGCACCACTTCCGCACACGCATAGGCATCTTCTTCATGTAACTGACTCCGGTAGCCTTCTTCGAAACTCGCCATCTTGGCCGCCGTCTCTGACGGTACCCTCAACAGCTTGCACACCTCGGCCTGTGCAATTGGTACATCCGGCTTGACATAAGATCCGCCCGCTTGATTTTGCATATACAAAATCATCCAGTAATAGTGAAAAACCAACATGCGATGAAGTCCCGCGGCAACCCGTGCGTCATCAGGGACATTTATTTTCTTTGCGGCCAAAAAAGCCGCCTTTGAAAAGCTGGATTCGTATACTTGCGTCGCTTGTGAGAACATCGAATAGTCATTCGGGTGTTGTTGAAGCAGGGCCATCATCCAGAATGCCTGCTGGCAATGTCGTGCTTCGTGGTAAAGCATGTCCGCGAATGCCTTCAGAGTTCCATCCAGGGAGGTCGGATTATTCGATGATTTAACTATCTTCGTGATTTCCGTCTCTTGTATGGCTATTGTCCAGTACCTCCCGATAAATGATGCGCTCACATCCGATCGCATGTTGTACCTGGTTAGGCCTTCCTTTGTGTTCACAATATCTATCTTGGGGCTTGCCGCCTTTGACATCATCGGGTCGCCTGGCGCACCTTTGGATAATCCATATGGCCCCTCGGCAAGGGCTGAACTCAATATATTTTCAACTGCGAGCGCGATACTCTCTTTTAATTCTTCCGATATCGAACCGCTCAGCGTATTGAACTTGCCCCATTCAATCCCTTTGAGTGCCGTCTTGACCGCCGCCGTATAGCTCTTCGTCACCGGATACTCGACGTCGCGACGTACGGGCATGTCGAGCCTCACATCGTCTTGTTTGGCCCCGTCCAGGAAGTGATGGAAACGCAACCCGAAATTGAGCGGATCGCATGTCGCGAACGCGGCCGGTTGACTCTCGGACGTCGCCCCCTGTTCCGGGGTGCCGACCTTCTTGCCTTTGATTGTTGCGGTACGCTTGTCGGCGTTCGGTGCCTTGGCGGTGTAGGGAGTCGTGTTGTCGCGCACGACTGCGGCTCGGTTGATGGCAATCACCTTGTCCGGATCGCTCGCCGCCAACAGCTCCACCGTGCCGAACGCGATGTCATGACTCGTCACCACATCCGTTTCGCCCAGTTCATTACTCACCCCCTCGATCACGCGTCCGTTGTCGAGTGTGACCCGGTAAGGCTGGTTCGGTAGCGCAAAGCCACTGTCGTGCTCCAGCAGCACGAAGTGCGCGGCATACTGCCCCGGGTGTTCGGGCGTGACCGGCAGGCTCATCGGCCGCACCTGTGCGGCGTCTGTCTGATGACTGCCTGCATGGATCGTGTGCTCGCCGGGCGTTCGCACCACGTACCCCTGCTCGCTGATACGCACTTCGGTGCTGCCGGCATGCAGCACGATCTCCTTTGCCGCATGCAGGTGGATGCTGTCGGTCGTACTTGTGATGTCGACCGTCTTCTTCGCGGTGACGTCGATACCATTGGCTTGCGCTTCGATACGCACTTTCCCCGCCGCGGCGACGAGCGCCATGCCCGCCTTGTGCACGAACAGCGAGAACGCGTTCGACACGCTCGCGAACAGCGAACGCCCGACGGCAATCCCGACATGCCGGCCACTCGTCACCGCGACATCCTCGCCGCTCGCGATATGGGCGGTGCGCGCCGCTGCCAGACTGATCCCTGCCGATGCCGACATGGCCATGTCGCGCTCCGTCAGCTCCTGGAATTCGTCCGCCGTGCCGGTCGGGGTGCCCCGAATCGCATCGTTGCGCGCCTTGATCCCCCGAATGACGTCGCTCTGATCGGCGTCATGCTGTTGCGCCTGATGCCGCTGCGCCAGGCCCGCGAGGCTTTCCTGTAACTCACGTGCCCGCGTGAGCCGGCCGATGGCTTCCCCGGCGTCTTTCGCATGGCCGGGGCCGCCCGGTTGACCGTCCGTCGACACAAGCAAACCCTTCAACGCCCGAACCACACCCCAATCGTCGGTTCTCAGGTCAAAGCCCTTGCCGCGCGCATCGGCGCGTCCCTTCTTTCGGGTGATGCGTCGGAGATTGCCGAGACTCAATTGAGACGTGCCCGCATCGCTCGCAAGCTGTGTCTGGATTTGTTCCCGCGTATCGTCGATCGCCAGATGGCCGGATGCCGTGCCGTGGAGTTCCCTGCCGCGAATGAACGATACCGCGTGGTTGTACGGCTGATCCAGCGCAGGTTGGCGGAACGCGTTGACGGCACTGCCGATAATCACCGGCAAATCCGGGTCGCCACGGTAGTGCGACACCGCTACTTCATGGCCGATGCGCGGGATGAACGTCGCACCCATGTCGACGCCTTGCCACGGAGACAACACGCGGAGCCATATGCCCGAATGCTCGTCGTGCTTGCCCTGGCGATCCCATTCGAACTGCACCTTCACTCGACCGTATTGGTCCGTCCAGATTTCCTGTCCGGCGGGACCCACGACGACAGCTTTCTCGGGCCCGCTCATGACGGGCTTGCCGACACTGCGCTCCAACTGGAACGGCTCGTTAGTCGGCAGCAGTTCGAACTGTGCGTCGGCCCGATAGGTTGGCGCGTCGCCGGCCCGCCCTGCGATCTCCTCGATATCGAGCGCGCAGGACACGACGAGGTATTCACGATTCGCCGCCCGTTGCGGATGACCGACGAGCGTAAAGGTGCGGCCGACCGTGAGGCCGCGCAGATTCCCGCTGCCGTTTGCGCGCCGTCCCTTGCAACGCTCGGCCTCAAGCCGGACGCGCGCGAAATGATGGGCTTCGCGATCCACGTCGTTCGGGGTGCCTGCCAGCCCCTGAGCGCCCGCCAGCGGTTGACTGTAGTCCCCCCAGCCGTAAATCTCCCCGTCGGCATTGGCTGTCGGGCGCGGGTTCTCCACGGTCGCGCCCAGTCTCGCACTCGGGCGCGCGTAGTCGTAATCCGTCACGCTCACACGACCCGGCGTGAGGCGGCTCGTTACGGACAGCGTGCGAATGTGTTCTTCGTCGATGCGTTGACCGCCGGGAGGCAGATAGCGCAACGTCTCGTAGGCTTCGCCATGCGGCCGGTGACCGCCCATCGCGTCGGACAAGACCAGACGTTGGCGACCGTCATCGTGCTCGAACCACCACCAGATTCCCCATTCCTCCCACAGACGTTGCAGGAAGGCCCAATCCGTCTCGGATGCTTGCCGCTGCACGTCGCGTTTCGGATAGACACCCAGGAATGCGCCGAGGCGCTTGTCGACGGGGTACGGATATTTCGAGAGCACCGCGTCGGTGATGTCGACGACGGTCATATCCTGAAACAGGCGGCAGTCCTGCGTCAGCGTCGCGCGGTAGAGCCATGGGCGCAACTCGAGTTCGTACAGGATCGCATCGCGATCCTGACCGGCAAACCGTGCCGCCTCGACCAACCCGGTGATTTCACGCGTACCCGCGCCGACATTGCCGAGCCCGGCATTTCCCGCCAGCCCGGGAATGAAAGACCCTTTGCCTTCGAGCTGGATCGATACGGTCACTTCGGTGCCGACCATCCTGTCGAGATCGAGATCGGCCGTGCGACTGGGGGAAACCGCATAGGCGCCGTCGGTCCGCAACGTGACGAGATAGCGGCATTCGTCGAGACGGCCGATGGTTTCGGTGCCTCGCAATCGCACGGGAATGAAGACCGGCAGCGCATCCATGCCATAGGTCGGCAGCGCTGCGCCGGCGAGTGACAGCGTGCGAGCTTGAGAAGACATCGTCATTTACGTTGCCCCCGTTGTTCGCGGACCGATGACGGTCGCACCGCAACCGGTCTTGTCGCCGTGATAGCCGACGCGCTGGCCGCTTGCAAGTAACGGGGAAACGCCGCCGCATGTCGGACAACGAACACCGTGGCCTTCAAGCGCCGCGTCGATTCCGTGCTGTCTCAGGTCATTCGTGCATTCGATGACTTCGCCGCCGTGGTCGGTTGGGTCATCCAGGCGGATCATTTCAATGCCGTGCTCGTTTTTCATCGACGACTCATGCGAAGGATGAAGTCGCTCTTTTACCTCGCATCGAAACGCCGCACAATTTTCAAGATGAAGGCAGATCGCTTTTGAGAATTTATTCAGTCATTTGAACGATAAAGTCGTACAGATACGAGTCCATGTCTAACAGGATGCCCGTTGAGATTGATGTCGCGACGATGCGATTCGCCCCCCCGACCTGCTGGTAAGATGGCCCGCACCCCCATCCTGCCCGCGCCATGAGCTCCACCCCGACCAAGCCCGCGAATCCGAAAAACGCCGCGAAAAACGCCGCCCGTGCGACGGGCGACAAGCCGAAGGCCCGCATACCGCAGCGCCTGACCTACGTGATCGGCGGCCTCGACCGGCTGCTGCGCCGCCACATGACCGACGCGCTCGCGCCGCTCGGCATCACGCTCGCGCAGTACACCGCGCTGTCGGTGCTCGAGGCGCGCGGCGCATCGTCGAACGCGCAACTGGCCGAGCGCTCGTTCATCACGCCGCAATCGGCGAACGAGGTGATGAGCGTGATGGCCGCGCGCGGCTTCGTCACGCGCGAAGCCGACCCGTCGCACGGCCGCATCATCCTGTTGACGCTGACCGACGCAGGCGCGGCGATGCTGCGCGAATGCGAAGCCGTGCTGCGTCCGCTCGAGACGCAGATGCTCGGCGACTTCTCCGCCGACGACGCCGCGCACGTGCAGCGCGCGCTCGAACTGTTCGCGCGCAACCTGCGCGGCTGATCCTTCCACGATCTTCGCGACGCAGGCCCGTCGGGCCCGCGTTCGCTTTGCCGGTCACCTGACCGTTCCCTGATTCCTCGATCGTCGTCCCGCTTTCCAATCCGGGTTTACACCGGCGCTCGTGTCGCTTGCAATATCAGGTAGCCTGATATTAAATGAAGCCGTCCGCAGCAGGAATGCTGCGCACCGAATCGCACAGGAACGAACGACAGGAACCGACATGAGCAAGTACGACAACCGCTGGCAGACCGTTGAAGTGAAGGTGGAGGCCGGCATCGCGTGGGTCACGCTGAACCGCCCTGACAAGCGCAATGCGATGAGCCCGACGCTGAACCAGGAGATGCTGCAGGTCCTCGACGCGGTCGAGTTCGACGACGAGGCGAAGGTGCTCGTCCTCACGGGCGCGGGCGCCGCGTGGACGGCCGGCATGGATCTGAAGGAATACTTCCGCGAGATCGACGGCGGCGCCGACGCGCTGCAGGAAAAGGTGCGGCGCGACGCGTCGGAATGGCAGTGGCGCCGCCTGCGGATGTACAACAAGCCGACCATCGCGATGGTGAACGGCTGGTGTTTCGGCGGCGGATTCTCGCCGCTCGTCGCGTGCGACCTCGCGATCGCGGCGGACGAAGCCGTGTTCGGGCTGTCGGAGATCAACTGGGGCATCCCGCCGGGCAACCTCGTCAGCAAGGCGATGGCCGACACGGTCGGGCACCGCCGCGCGCTGCACTACATCATGACCGGCGACACGTTCACCGGCGTGGAAGCGGCGGACATGGGCCTCGTGAACAGCAGCGTGCCGCTGGCCGGCCTGCGCGATGCGACGATCGCGCTCGCCGCGCGGCTGATGGACAAGAACCCGGTCGTGCTGCGCGCGGCGAAGCACGGCTTCAAGCGCTCGCGCGAATTCACGTGGGAGCAGTGCGAAGACTACCTGTATGCGAAGCTCGACCAGGCGCAGTTGCGCGATCCGGAACACGGCCGCGAACAGGGGTTGAAGCAGTTCCTCGACGACAAGACGATCAAGCCGGGCCTGCAGGCATACAAGCGCTGATACGAGCGCCGACGCAACCGCCAACGCAACCGCAAGAGACAGGCAAGGCAGGAGACGACATGACCGACAGACGGATGCTGATCGCCGGCGAGTGGTGCACCGCCCGCGACGGGCGAACCTTCGACCGATTCAACCCCGCAACGGGCGCGCTCGCGTCGCGCGCGCCGGCGGCCGGCGTTGCCGACGCCGACGCGGCGATCGACGCCGCGCACCGCGCGTTCCCTGCATGGGCGGCGCTCGCACCGACCGAGCGCCGCCGGCTGCTGCTGAAGGCCGCTGACCTGATGGATGCGCGCATCGACGCGTTCGTTGCAGCGGGCGTGGCCGAAACCGGCGCGACACCCGGCTGGATCGGCTTCAACGTGACGCTCGCGGCGAACATGCTGCGCGAGGCCGCGTCGATGACGACGCAGATCGCCGGCGACGTGATCCCGTCCGACGTGCCCGGCAATCTCGCGCTCGCGATGCGCGTGCCGTGCGGCGTCGTGCTCGGCATCGCGCCGTGGAACGCACCCGTGATCCTCGGCACGCGTGCCCTTGCGATGCCGCTCGCGTGCGGCAACACGGTCGTGCTGAAGGCGTCCGAAGCGTGTCCGGGCGTGCACGCGCTGATCGGCGCGGTGCTGGACGAAGCGGGGCTCGGCGCGGGCGTCGTCAACGTGATCACGCACGCAGCGGCCGATGCGCCCGAACTCGTCGAGCGGCTGATCGCGCATCCGCACGTGAAGCGCATCAACTTCACCGGCTCGACGCATGTCGGGCGCATCATCGCGCGTCACGCGGCCGCGCACCTGAAACCCGTGCTGCTCGAGCTCGGCGGCAAGGCGCCCGTGCTCGTGCTGGACGATGCCGATCTCGACGCGGCCGTCGCGGCGATCGCGTTCGGCGCGTTCTTCAACCAGGGGCAGATCTGCATGTCGACCGAGCGCGTGATCGCCGAGAGGCCGATCGCCGACGCGCTCGTCGAGCGTCTCGCCGCGAAGGCCCGCACGCTGGCGGCGGGCGATCCGCTGGCCGGCCATCCGCTCGGTACGATGGTCGATGCGGCGGCTGCCGCGCGCGCGATGTCGCTCGTCGAGGATGCGCGCGCGCATGGCGCGCGTCTGCCGCTCGGCTGCCGCGTCGAAGGCGCGACGATGCAGCCGGCGATCGTCGATGGCGTCACGCGCGACATGCGGCTGTATCGCGAGGAATCGTTCGCGCCGGTCGTGGCGATCCTGCGCGCGGACAGCGACGACGAAGCGGTCGCGCTCGCGAACGACAGCGAGTTCGGGCTGTCGGCGAGCGTGTTCAGCCGCGACGTCGCACGCGCGATGGCGGTCGCGCGGCGGATCGAATCGGGGATCTGCCACATCAACGGCCCGACCGTGCACGACGAGGCGCAGATGCCGTTCGGCGGCACGAAGGCGAGCGGCTACGGCCGCTTCGGCAGCCGCACGTCGATCGCCGAATTCACCGAGCTGCGCTGGATCACCGTGCAGACCACGCCGCGTCACTATCCGATATGAGCGAGCCGACGATGAATGGTGCGACGCCCGCGAGCGGGCCGGTGAACGACACGGGCGGCGTGCGCTATCGCGCGGCGGCCGTCGCGGTCGGTGCGGTGGAGGTTCGTCGCGCGGAAAACGGCGCGTGGTACCTGCGCTCGCGCGAACCGCTCGGCGACTACCCGACGCGCCTGACCGACTGCCTCGTGCGCGGCGCGCAAGCGCATCCCGACCGCGTGCTGGCCGCGCGGCGCGGCGAAGACGGCCGCTGGATCGAGATCACCTACGCGCAGATGCTCGATCGCGCCCGCGCGCTCGGCCAGGGCCTCGTCGATCTCGGGCTGTCGGCCGAGCGTCCGCTCGCGGTGCTGTCCGGCAACGATCTCGAGCATCTGCAGTTGATGTTCGCGGCGATGCTGGCGGGCGTGCCGTACTCGCCGATCTCGCCCGCGTATTCGCTGGTGTCGACCGACTTCGGCAAGCTGCGTCACACGCTCGGCACGCTGCGGCCGGGCGCGGTGTTCGTTGCTGAACGCGGGCCGTTCACGCGCGCGCTCGACGCGACGTTGCCGGCCGATGCGGCGTTGATCGTCGCGCACGATGCCGACGTCGATGCTGGGGGGCGCGCCGTGCCGCTGTCACGCCTGCTCGCCACCGTCCCCCGCACGATCGATACGATCCACGCGGCAATCGGCCCCGACCATCTCGCGAAGATCCTGTTCACGTCCGGTTCGACGAAACAGCCGAAGGCCGTGCCGACCACGCACAGGATGCTGTGCAGCAACCAGCAGATGCTGCGCCAGACGATGCCCGAACTGACGCGCGAACCGCCGGTGCTGGTCGACTGGCTGCCGTGGAATCACACGTTCGGCGGCAGCCACAACCTCGGCATCGCGCTGTACAACGGCGGCACGCTGTACATCGACGACGGCCGCCCGGTGCCCGGCCGCTTCGACGAAACCGTGCGCAACCTGCGCGAGATCGCACCGACGATCTACTTCAACGTGCCGAAAGGCTGGGAAGAACTGGCCGCCGCGCTCGAACGCGACGCCGCGTTGCGCGATACCTTTTTCTCGCGCGTGAAGCTGTATTTCTTCGGCGGCGCGGGGCTGTCGCAGGCCGCATGGGACCGGCTCGACCGCGTGACCGACGCGCATTGCGGCGAGCGCATCCGGATCATGGCCGGGCTCGGGATGACGGAAACGTCGCCGTCGTGCCTCTTCACGACGGGGCCGCTGATGCGTGCCGGCTATATCGGCCTGCCGGCGCCCGGCTGCGACGTGAAGCTGGCGCCATGCGGCGGCAAGCTCGAACTGCGTTTCAAGGGGCCGAACGTGATGCGCGGCTACTGGCACGCGGATGTCGATCCGCGCGACGTGTTCGACGACGAAGGCTACTACCGCAGCGGCGACGCAGCCGTGTTCGCCGATCCGGAGCGGCCGGAATTCGGGCTGCTGTTCGACGGGCGGCTGACCGAGGATTTCAAGCTGAGCAGCGGCACCTTCGTCAGCGTCGGGCCGTTGCGCGCGAATGCGGTGTCGAGCGGTGCGCCGTACGTGCAGGACGTGGTCGTCACCGGGATCAATCGCGACGACATCGGCTTGCTGGTGTTTCCGCGCATCGATGCGTGCCGTGCGCTGTCGGCGCTCGCAGTCGATGCACCGGTGGCCGACGTGCTGCGCGCGCCGGCCGTGCGGGCGGTGTTCGAGGCCTGGCTCGCCGCGCTGAACCGGCATGCGAGCGGCGGGTCGACGTTCGTCGCGCGCATCCGGTTGATCGACACGCCGCCGTCGCTCGACCTCGGCGAAGTGACCGACAAGGGCTCGCTGAACCAGGCGGCCGTGCAGCAGCATCGCGCGGCGACGATCGACGCGCTGTACGACCCGGCGCGGCGCGATCCCGACGTGATTTACGCGTAAGCACCAGGCAGGGACAAGCAGCAAAACGCAGACACGACGACCGGCCGGCCACGGGATCGGCAGGCATGCTTGCGGCCAGTGAATCAGGCTGCCTGATAAAGAAGGCCCTTCAGACGACCCTTCGCGCGCCGCTTTGCCACTGGCCGGCGGCGGCGCACGGCGGCCGTCGCAGGGCCGGCCGACTACAAGACATGGGACAGGAGACAGGATGAACACTTACGTTGCCGAAAAACCCACGGTCGCGACCACGCTCGCACTGTGCTTTGCGATCGCGCTGCTCGAAGGGCTCGACCTGCAGTCGGTCGGGGTCGCCGCGCCGCGCATGGCGCGCGAATTCGGGCTGACCGTGTCGCAGATGGGCATCGCGTTCAGCGCGGGCACCTTCGGGCTGCTGCCGGGCGCCATGCTCGGCGGGCGGCTCGCCGACCGAATCGGCCGCAAGCGCGTGCTGATCGCGTCGGTCGCGCTGTTCGGGCTGCTGTCGATCGCCACCGCGCAGGTATCGAGCTTCGCGATGCTCGTCGTCGTGCGCGCGCTGACGGGCCTCGGCCTCGGCGGCGCGATGCCGAACCTGATCGCGCTGTCGTCCGAGGCGGTCGAGCCGCGTTCGCGCAGCAGCGCGGTCGCCGCGATGTATTGCGGCATTCCGTTCGGCGGCGTGATCGCATCGCTGATCGGCGTGCTGCTCGCGGGCGACACCGAGTGGCGGCACATCTTTTATGTCGGCGGCGTGGGGCCGCTGCTGCTCGTGCCGCTGCTGGCGCTGCTGCTGCCGGAATCGCGGGCGTATCTCGACATCGCCGGCACGACGGCCGCGCGCACGAGCGTCGCACGCACGCTGTTCGGGAGCGGGCGCACGGTGTCGACGCTCGCACTGTGGATCAGCTATTTCTGCACGCTGATCGTCCTGTATTTCCTGCTGAACTGGCTGCCGTCGCTGATGGCCGCACGCGGGCTCGATCGCGCGCATGTCGGGCTCGTGCAGATCGCGTTCAACATCGGCGGCGGGCTCGGCGCGCTCGGCATCGGCGCGGCGCTCGACCGGATGCGCGCGGCGCGCGTGGTCGGCGGCATGTACGTCGGGATCGTGCTGTCGCTCGCCGCGCTGGCGGCGGCGCCAGGCTTCGCGTCGCTCGCGGCGGCCGCGTTCGCGGCCGGCATGTTCGTGATCGGCGGGCAGTCGGTGCTGTACGCGCTCGCGGCGATCTACTACCCGACCGCGATGCGCGGCACGGGCGTCGGCGCGGCGGTGGCCGTCGGCCGGCTCGGTTCCGTCGTCGGGCCGCTCGCGGCCGCGACGCTGCTGGCCGCGGGCCGCAGCGCACCGGTCGTGATCGGCGCGAGCATCCCCGTCACGCTCGTCGCGGCCGTCGCCGCGCTGCTGCTGGTCCGCCGCCCGCCGGCCGGCGACTGACATTCCCCCGGTTTTTCAACGCGCGCCGTCAGAGCGCGCTCATTCAAGGTCTGGAGACGCAACGACATGAAGAAGAACACCAGGAACGGCCTGTTGGCCGCCGGCGCGTGCTGCGCGCTCGCCGCGCCGGGCGCGCATGCGCAGTCGAGCGTGACGCTGTACGGGATCATCGATACGGGCGTCGAATTCGTGTCGCACGCGAACGCGGCCGGCGACCATGTGGTGCGCATGCCCGCCGTGACGGGCGAGCTGCCGTCGCGCTGGGGGCTGCGCGGCGCGGAGGATCTCGGCGGCGGCTATCAGGCCGTGTTCACGCTGGAAAGCGGCTTCAACGTGCGCGGCGGCGATCTCGGGCAGGGCGGCAGGCTGTTCGGACGGCAGGCGTTCATCGGGCTGAAGGGCGGCTTCGGCACGCTCGCGTTCGGCCGCCAGTACACGATGACCTACCTCGCGCTGCAGGGGGCGGACATCATCGGCCCCGACATCTACGGGCTCGGCTCGCTCGACGCGTATGTGCCGAACGGCCGCGCGGACAACGCGGTGACCTACATCGGCACGTATCGCGGCGTGACGCTCGGCGCCGCGTATTCGTTCGGCCGCGACGGCGCGGGCACCGGCAACTCGCCGGGGCAGGGCACGTGCGCGGGGCAGGTGCCGGGCGACGCCGTGCAGTGCCGCGACTGGTCGGTGATGCTCAAGTACGACAGCGCGTATTTCGGCGCGGCGGCGTCGTACGAGGAGCAGCGCGGCGGCACCGGCGCGGCAGCGAATTTCTTCGACGGCGTCGAGCCGGTCGCATTCACGAGCAGCGCTGGCAAGGACGCGCGCGTGCACGTGAGCGCGTATGCGCAGGCGTCGGGCGTACGGCTCGGCGCGGGCTGGATCGGGCGGCGCGTGTCGACCGGCTCGCCGGCCGAGGCCGGCGCGCATTCCGACCTGTTCTTCGTCGGCGCGTCGTATGCGGTCAAGCCCGATTTCGTCGTCGACGGCGAAGGCTACCGGATCGTCAACAGCGCGCACGACACACGCGCGACGATGGCGACCTTGCGTGCGACCTGGCTGCTGACGAAGCGTACGTCGGTCTATGCGCAAAGCGCGTATCTGTGGAACAGCGCGCAGGCGCGCTATGCGGTCAGCGGCGGCGGAGCCGGCACGACGCCCGGCGAGGGCATGGGGCAGCTCGGCGCGATGGTCGGCATCAAGCACATGTTCTGAACCGGCCACTTCACGAACGGAAGATATCTTGAATAAAAAATCTGCAATCCTCTGTATTGCGCCGCTGTCGGCGCTCGTGCTCGCCGGTTGCGGCGGCGACGACCCGGTGAGTGCCGCGCCGACGCACCTGAGCGCCGCGACGCCGGCCGCGATGGCGCAGAGCTGCGACGCGCTCGCCGCGAAGCTCGCGTATCCGGGCACGTCGTTCACCTCGGTGACGACCGCGGCCGCCGGTGCGCTGACGGTGGCCGGCCAACCGATCGCCGAGCACTGCGTGATCGAAGGGAAGATGAACGAGCGCGTGAGCGCGGTCGACGGCAATACTTATGCGATCGGCTTCGAGATGCGCTTGCCCAAGGCCTGGAACGGCCGCTTCTTCTACCAGGCGAACGGCGGGCTCGACGGCAGCGTCGTGACCGCGACCGGGGAGATCGGCGGCGGCGGGCCGCTGAACGATGCGCTGAACATGGGTTTTGCCGTGATCAGTTCAGATTCCGGGCACAGTGCCGCGCAGAATCCGCTGTTCGGCATCGATCCGCAGGCTCGCATCGACTACGGCTACGGCGCGGTCGACGCGCTCACGCCGATGGCGAAGCAGGTGATCCGGCTCGCGTACGGCAAGGCGCCCGACCGCAGCTATTTCGACGGCTGCTCGAACGGCGGCCGCCACGCGATGGTCACGGCCGTGCGCAATGCGGCCGACTACGACGGCATCATCGCGGGCGATCCGGGCTTTCATCTGCCGAAGGCGGCGATCGGCGAGATGTATGGCGCGCAGCAGTTCGCGAAGATCGCATCGGCGACGGGCGCGAACGGGCTGCCCGATATCCGCAGCGGCTTCACCGATGCGGAGCGGCAGTTCGTCGGCGCGAAGATCCTCGAGAAGTGCGATGCGCTCGACGGCGCGGCCGACGGGATGGTGCAGGATGTCGCCGCGTGCCAGGCGCATTTCAGCGTCGATGCGGACATCCCGACCTGCGCGAACGGCACGCGCACGGGCGCTTGCCTGACGACGGCCCAGAAGACGGCGCTCGAGAACGTGTTCGCGGGGGCGCGCAACAGCGCGGGCACGGCGCTCTACGCGAGTTTTCCGTACGATCCGGGCATGGCCGGCAGCGGCTGGGCCGCGTGGAAGCAGTCGAATTCGATCACGCTCGATCCGGCCGCGATGGCGTTCACGTTCATGACGCCGCCGAAAAGCGCCGCGACGCTCGCGAACCTGCCCGGTTTCGCGCTCGGCTTCGACATGGACAACGATGCGCCGGCGATCTTCGCGACCGGCGGCGCGTACACGCAATCCGCGTGGACGTTCATGACGCCGCCCGACGAAACGAACCTGTCCGCGCTGAAGGCGCGCGGCGCGAAGCTGATCGTCTATCACGGCACGGGCGATCCGGTGTTCTCGTTCAACGACACGCGCGACTGGTACGTACGGGTCGCGCAGGCGAACGGCGGCGATGCGACGGATTTCGCGCGCTTCTATCCGGTGCCGGGGATGAACCACTGCTCGGGCGGGCCGGCGGCCGACCAGTTCGACCTGCTGACGCCGCTTGTCGCGTGGGTCGAGCAGGGGCAGGCGCCCGCGGCGATCGTGGCCGCCGCGCGCGACGCAACGAACGCGGCGCCGAATGCGGACGTGCCCGCATCGTGGGGCGCGGGACGCACGCGGCCGCTGTGCCCGTATCCGCAGGTGGCGCGCTACAACGGCTCGGGCGATGTGAATTCGGCGGCGAGCTTCAGTTGTCGTTGAGGTAGCCGTCGATGGGAAGCGGCCGGTGCGCGCCATCGCGTACCGGCCGCTTCATGTTTGCTGGCGCCCACTCACTCGCCCGGCTCGACCGGCACCTCGAGCCCCACCTTCACGCGGCTCATGCTGACCAGCGTCTTGAAGCGCTTCACGTTGTTGTTCGCGAAGAACAGCTCGCGCGTGAGCGCGGTGTACTGATCCATGTTGCGCACGGAGAGGATCAGCACGAAATCCCATTCCCCCGTCACGTAGTAGCACTGCTGGATCTGCGGGCAGCGCTCGAAGGTCCGCTTCATCGCGTCGAGCTGGTCGATCTGCTCGCTTTCGACCTCGACGTTTACGACGATCGTCAGCGGATGATCGACCTTGTCCGGCGCGACGACGGCCGTGTAGCGCTCGATCACGCCTTCTTCCGCGAGACGCTTCAGGCGCCGGTTCACGGCGGCGGTCGACAGGTTGACGCGCGCGCCGAGTTCGCTTTGCGGCGTCTGTGCGTCGCGCTGGAGTTCCGTCAGCAGCTTGCGGTCGAACGCGTCGAGTGGGGTCGTCATGATGGCGCGTGAAGCCTCGAAAGAATGAGAAATTTTTGCGTGTGAGTGGCCGATTTGGCGATTTTTTTGATCCGCATGCGCAATATTATTTTTCAGACCGGCGGCGCGCGCAACCCGTGCGCGCCCGCCCCGGAACCGACTCACGGAGTGCCGCCGTCATGCTGATCGCCAACCCTCGCGCATCGCGCGCCGTCTATCCCCATGCGCTGCGCCGCGTGATGAACATCGCGTCGGCCGACGAAAGCGGCGCGTGGCTCGCGCACTGGCCGCTCGTCGGCAACGCGCGCACGCCGTTGCGCACGTTGCCGGATCTCGCGGCGCGGCTCGGCGTCGCGCGCATCAGCGTGAAGGACGAGTCGTGCCGGTCGCCGCTCGGCAGCTTCAAGGCGCTCGGCGCGCCGATCGCGCTGGTGCGGCTCGTGAAGCGCCTGCGGCGCGCGCAGGATCTGGATCCGCAGGGGCTCGTCACCGGCCGCTACGCGGCGGAGCTGGCCGACCTGACGGTGATCAGCGCGACCGACGGCAATCACGGCCGCGCGCTGGCCGCCGCGGCGCGCGCGATCGGCTGCGGGTGCGTGATCGTGCTGCACGCGAACGTCGACGCCGAGCGCGAACACGCGATCTCCGCGTACGGCGCGCGGATCGTGCGCATCGCGGGGAACTACGACGAATCGGTCGTCTGCGCGGCGCAGCTCGCGCAGGCGAACGGCTGGTACGTCGTGTCGGATACGTCGTACGACGGCTACGAGGCGATTCCGCGCGACGTGATGCAGGGTTACGGCGTGATCGCCGCAGAAGCCGTGGCGCAGGCGGAGCAGGATGACGGGCGGCCGTTCACGCACGTGCTGCTGCAGGGCGGCGTGGGGGGCCTCGCCGCGGGCGTCGCGAGTTACCTGTGGGAGCGCGACGGCATGCAGCGGCCGCATTTCATCGTGGTCGAGCCGCGCCAGGCCGACTGCCTGTACCAGAGCGCGCTGGCCGGGCGGGCGACCAAGGCCACCGGCACCGTGGATTCGGTGATGGCCGGGCTCGCGTGCGGCGAGGCGTCGCCGCTCGCGTGGGATTTCCTCGAGCTGTGCATCGACCAGTTCATGCTGATCGACGACGAAGACGCGGTGCACGCGATGCGCGGCCTGGCGGCCGGCAGCGACCGCGACGTGCCGCTCGTCGCCGGCGAATCGGGGGCGGCCGGCATCGCGGGGCTCGCCGTGCTGATGCGCGACCCCGCGCTTGCGCGGCAGGCGGGGCTCGATGCGGGCTCGCGCGTGCTCGCGATCAATACGGAAGGCGCGACGGCGCCGTCCCTGTACCGGAGCTGTGTCGGCGAGACGGCCGACGCGGTGCTCGCGCGCCAGCGCGACTGGCTGGCCCGCGCGGCGGTGGCGGCCTGAACGACATGACGACCTGACGACCGGGGAGGCAAGCGCAATGGATGCAATCGACGAAAGCACGCTGCAGGGGCAGCTGAAGGCCTGGCGCCGGCATCTGCACCGGCATCCGGAGACGGGTTTCGAGGAAGTGAACACGTCGGACTACGTCGCCCGCATCCTGACGACGCTCGGGCTCGACGTGCACCGCGGGATCGGCGGCACGGGCCTCGTCGCGAACCTGACGGCCGGCGCGGGGAAGCGCGCGATCGGCATCCGCGCGGATATGGATGCGCTGAACATCGCCGAGCACGCGCCGGATCGCGAACATGCGTCGCGCACGCCCGGCAAGATGCATGCGTGCGGACACGACGGCCACATGTCGATGGTGCTCGGCGCCGCGCGGCTGCTGGCCGAGCGCAAGGATTTCGACGGCACGGTGCGCTTCATTTTCCAGCCGGCCGAGGAGCATGGCCGCGGCGCGAAGGCGATGATGGCCGACGGGTTGTTCGAGCGCTTCCCGGTCGACGCGATCTTCGGCGCGCACAACATGCCGGGCATGCGCGCGGGCACGTTCGCGACGCGCGCGGGCGGCATCATGGCGAGCGAGGACAATTTCGTGATCCGAATCGACGGGCGCGGCACGCATGCGGCGCGCCCGCACATGGGCGTCGATCCGATCGTGATCGGCGCGCAGATCGTGCTCGCGCTGCAGACGATCGTGTCGCGCAATCTCGATCCGGGCCAGCAGGCCGTGATCTCGTGCACGGAATTCATCACCGACGGGCTGCGCAACGTGCTGCCGTCAACCGTGACGATCAGGGGCGACACGCGCAGCTATTCGCGCGACGTCCAGGCGCTGCTGGAAACGCGCATGCGCGAGATCGCCGAAGGCATCTGCCGCACGCACGGCGCGACCTGCACGTTCGACTACACGCACGAATTCGCGCCGACGGTGAATACGCCGGAATGGGTCGGCACGGCCGTGCAGGCCGCCGCGCAGGTCGCGGGCGCCGACGCGGTGAACGCCGACGTGCAGCCGATGATGATCTCGGAGGATTTCGGCGCGTTCCTGCAGGCCGTGCCCGGCAACTTCGTGTTCATCGGCAACGGCGAGGCCGGCGCGCGCGGCGGTGTGCCGCTGCACAACGCGACGTACGACTTCAACGACGAGATCCTGCCGGTCGGCGCACGCTATTTCGCGGAAGTGGCGCGGCGCGCGTTGCGGGCGGCGTAGGGCGTGTTCACGCTGATGACGGGCCAGCCCCACGAACGATTTTTTCTAAACAGGGGAACGTGCCTTTGCGCCCACATTGCGGCGTCGTTCGTCGTTGCAAGAGCGACGGCTATTGCGCCTCCCCTCTCCTTGCCCTGCGGGCGCAAAGGCGCGTTCACAAGCCCGTTATCAGCGTGAACATGCACGGGCGCCGATGGCGGCCGGTGCGGTGCCAGCGCCCGCGCGCCCCGCACCGCCGGTTGCTCCGTCACGCCAGTTCGCCCAGGCACGCGTCGAATTGCGCGACGAGCCGGTCGACATCGTCGGCCGTCGTGTGCGGGCAGACGAGCATCATGTTGTGGAACGGCGTGATCAGCACGCCGCGATTCAGCAGGTACAGGTGCACGATGTGTTCGAGTTCGCTGTCGAGCTGTGCGCCCGCCAGCGTGCCGTTGCGCGGCGGCACGGGCGCGAACTGGAACTCGGTGCGCGCGCCGATGCGCGTCACGCACCACGGCAGCCCGCGTTGCGCGATCGCCTGCTCGAGCCCGGCGGCGAGTCGCGCGGCAAGTTCGAACATGTGCGCATAGGCGGCGTCGGTCGCGACTTCGGCGAGCGTCGCGCGCATCGCATGCATCGCGAGCATGTTCGCGGTGAGCGTCGTGCCGATCCCGGAATGGCCGGGCGGCGCGTTCAGCTTCGCCTGCTTCGCGCGCTCCGCGAATTCGGCGCTGAACCCGTATACCGCGCACGGCACGCCGCCTGCGATCGGCTTGCCGACCACCAGCATGTCCGGTTCGAGTGCGTGCGCGGCCGCGTAGCCGCCGGGGCCGCTGCTGATCGTGTGCGTCTCGTCGATCACGAGCAGTGTGCCGTAGCGTCGCGTCAGTGCGCGCGCGGCCTCCCAGAAGCCCGGATCGGGCAGCACCATCCCGATGTTCGTCATCGCGGGCTCGGCGAGCACGCAGGCGACGTCACCATCCTTCAGCGCGGCTTCGAGCGCGGCGAGGTCGTTGAATTCGACCACGCGCGTGTTGGCGAGCAGGTCGTGGGATTGCCCGAGCAGGCTGTCGCGCTGCACCGGGCGGCCGTCGACGAGATCGACGAACACGTCGTCCACCGTGCCGTGATAGCAGCCGTTGAACACGACGATCGTGTTGCGGCCGGTGGCCGCGCGCGCCCAGCGCAGCACGAAGCGGTTCGCGTCGCTCGCGCTCAGCGCGAACTGCCAGACCGGCAACCCGAAGCGGCGGGCGAGTTCGCGCGCCACCCACACGGCGTCCTCGCTCGGCAGCATCGTCGTGTAGCCGCGCGTGGCCTGTTCGACGAGCGCACGGGCGACCGGCTCGGGCGCATGGCCGAACATCGCGCCCGTATCGCCGAGGCAGAAATCGACGTAGCGATGACCATCGACGTCGGTAAAGGTCGCGCCGCGTGCCTCCTTCACGTACAGCGAGAACGGCGTCGACCAGTCCTGCATCCAGTGCAACGGCACGCCGAACAGCAGATGCTCGGATGCTTCCGCGGACAGTGCGCGCGAGACCGGCATGGCTTCGGTGAATGCACGGCGCTCGCGATCGAACAGCGCGCGGGCGCGGATGAGGTCGACTCCGTGGCGGGAAGGCAAAGGCGGCTCCTGGCTGTGAAGGTGACGGCAACGATAGCGCGGGCGGCGGGGGGCTGAACAGGGGCGGAATTACGGAGGCGGCCCGCGTTGGCGCGAGCCTGTCGGTCAGGGCCGGGGCCGGGGCGCGGGACGTTTTTTAAAAGTTTTTGCGCATAAACCGGCGAGGAACGGCCCGATTCTCGCTAATGTATGGAAAGTAAGTGTGCGCTCACATTCATTGCGCCGGATCCGGTGCGGGTGAAGGGCGGACAGGGACGCTTTCGGTCGCGTGCCCCGTTCGCCGCCGCCGTGCGTTACGCCAGCGTCTTCACCATGTGGTGTTCGTCGTAGAACCGCCCGTCGACGAACATCGAGCGCGGTTCCGTGCCGAACCGGACGAAGCCCTGCGACGCATACAGTCGCTCGGCGGTGGCATTGACTTCGTTCACGCACAGCATCAGTTGCTTGCATGCCCACGTCTGCGCCGCATGTTCGGTCGCGCTCTGGAGCAGCGCCTGCGCAATGCCCCGGCCGCGATACGCGGGATCGACGAACACGCCCCAGATCGTCGCCTTGTGCGCGATCTTCACGCGCGCATCGCGGCGCACGCCGGTGATGCCGACCAGCGTGTCGCCGTCGAATGCGCCGAACACGGCCCGCTCCTGCGTCGGCGTGATGCGCGCCGCGAATTCGTCGACGGGCACCTGCGATTCTTCGTCGAGCGTCGGCAGGAAGGAGGTGGGTGCGGTATCGACCGCACGCAGGCGGACGGTCTGGAAACGGGCGGCGTCGGCCGCGTCGAGCAGGCGGGTCGTGATCGTCATCAGGGGGATTCCGGTGGAGGGCAACAGGACGATGCGTGCCGCATCGGGCACACGGCATCACGCCTATGCTAATCGGATTCGCGCAGCCGCGTGGGCGGGTTCGACGTGTCGCGTGTGCCGGCGGCGGCGAGCGGTGAGCACGGCGCGACGGGCGACGTTGGAACGATCGAGCGTGGGGATATCGTGTCGGCCCCGCGCGTGATGCTTTGCGCGCAACCGATGCGATGGGCGACGATGGTTGCCGACGAGGAAGAAGGGCGCCCCGGAGAGAAGCACAATGCGCCCGACGCGATGCACCGGGCCCGGCAAGCGTGCCGCGAGCGCGGCACGCGCGATCAGTACCGTGACAGCTGGTTGCCGTTGATCTGCACGCGGTCGCCCGGACGCAGGCTGCCCGGCGACTGCACGTCGAACGAGCGCATCGAGCCGTCGCTGACCTGCACGTCGATCCGGTAGCTGCTCGGGCCTTGCGCGGCGCCCATCTGCTGACCGATCTGGTTGCCCGCCACCGCGCCGCCGAGCGCGCCGATCACGGTCGCCGCGTCGCGGCCGTGACCGCGTCCGACCTGGTTGCCGAGCACGCCGCCGATCAGCGCGCCGACGACGGTGCCGGCGACACCCGACGGGCCGACGGAGCCGTTGACCGGCTGGATGTTCGCGACCGTGCCGTACTGCGTGCCGTACGGGTTGGCGTACTGCTGTTGTTGCGGTTGCTGCTGCTGATTGGCGTACGGGTCATACGGCTGCGATCCGTATTGCGGCGCGTTGCCGTACGGGTCGTACGGTTGCGGCGCCTGGCTCGGATAGGCCGGTTGCTGCTGCACGTAGCCCGGCTGCGAATACGCGGGCTGCGCATAGCCGGGCGTCGCGTATTGCTGTTGCGGATAGCCCGGCTGCGCGCCGTAGTAGCCGGGCGCGACGCACGCGGTGAGCGGAAGCGCCGCCACGGCGACGAGCGAGGCGAACAGAACGGTCTTCGTGGAGGGCATGCGCATCATGGTGTTTCCTGCATCGGCAACGTGTTCGCCGACGGATTCCCGGACGGGGAGGCGAACTCGGCGTGAGTATAAGGAATGGCCGGGGGCGCGTCCGGTGCGGCCGGGTAACAACGTGTAAAGTCTGTTGCCGCGTAAATCGCCCGCCGCGCGGGGCGCTGAAGCCACGGCCGGCAAGGGCGCGAGGCGGACTCCCGGCCCCCGCCCGCGACGATGCGGACGATGCGCCGCCGCGGGCGTCTGCGCCGTTTCCGGAGCGATCGAACCCTGTCGCGGCGCCGGGCCCGGCGGGCGGGCGCACCACGTATCGCGAAATCGAATGCGCGGCATCGCGACATTTAATTGGCTTCGGGTCGCGGCGTCCGATATCGTGGCCGGATTCCCTGCCGACGGTCGCGCCGCACCGGCTGCGGTGTCTCCGTTGTCCGCGCCGGTGTCGCGCCGCGACCGCCCCACATTCCGAGCCATGACCGATCGCCTCTTCATCAACGCCGTCGACGCCGGCGGCCAGCCCATCCATTTCGTCGTCCGCGACGGCCGCTTTGCCGCGATCGGCGCCGATCGCCCCGCCGCGCCCGCTGTGGACACGATCGACCTCGGCGGCCGCGTCGTGCTGCCCGGTTTCGTCGACGGCCACATTCACCTCGACAAGAGCTTCGTCGGCGCTCGCTGGGCGCCGCACGAACCGGCCGGCACGCTGCGCGAGCGGCTCGCGGTCGAGAAGCGCCAGCTTGCGGCCGCGCCGCCGATCGTCGAGCGCGCCAACGCGCTGATCGCGCAGGCCGCCGCATTCGGCACGGTCGCGATGCGCAGCCACGTCGACGTCGATGCGACGACGGGCCTGTCGAACCTGCAGGCGGTGCTGGCCGCGCGCGAGCAATGGCGCGGAATCGTCGATATCGAACTGGTCGCGTTTCCGCAGGCCGGCGTCGTGACGTGTCCGGGTACCGCGGCAATCCTCGACGCGGCCGTGCGCGAAGGCGCGGACGTGGTCGGCGGGATCGACCCGACGACCCTCGACGGCGACGCGGACGGCCAGCTCGACATCGTGTTCGGCATCGCCGAGAAGCGCGGCGCGAAGATCGACATCCACCTGCACGAACCGGGCGAAACGGGCATCGCGCAACTGCTGCGCATCGCGGCGCGCACGCGCGCGGCGGGGCTCGGGGGGCGCGTGAACGTGAGCCATGCGTACGCGCTCGGCCAGGTCGGCGACGACGACCTGCGGCGCACCGCGGCGGCGCTGGCCGAGGCCGGCGTGTCGATCCTGACGAATGCGCCGGGCGACTGCGCGTTTCCGCCGGTGCAGGCGCTTCGCGATGCGGGCGTGCACGTGTTCGCGGGCAACGACAACATCCGCGACGCATGGTGGCCGTACGGCAACGGCGACATGCTGCAGCGCGCGATGATGGTCGGCTATCGCTCGGGCTTCTACACCGACGAGGCGCTCGGCGTCGCGCTCGACATGGCGACGCACGCCGGGGCGCGCGTCGTCGGTCGGGAGCGCTACGGCATCGCGGTCGGCTGCGATGCGACGTTCGTCGCGGTGCGCGCGCCGAACGCGGCGGCGGCCGTCGCGGGCGTGCCGGCCGAGCGCTGGGTGTTCCGCCGCGGCGCAAGCGACACGGACGCGCCGATCGCGCCCGCGCTGCACTTCACGCGCTGACCGAACCGGCGGGCAGGCGCCGCACGTGCGCCGGCCCGCCATGCACCGACCGAACCGGAACCGACATGACGACCCTGCTGATCCGAAACGTCCGCACGAGCGCCGACACCGCGCTCGATCTCCTGATCGAAGGCGATCGCATCGCCCGCGTCGGGCCGTCGCTCGACGCGCCGGCCGGCTGCGCGATCGAGGACGGCGCGGGCGCGCTCGCGCTGCCCGGCCTCGTCGAAGGCCACACGCACCTCGACAAGACGCACTGGGGAATGCCGTGGTATCGCAATCAGGTCGGGCCGCGCCTCGTCGACCGGATCGAGAACGAGCGGCACTATCGCGCGACGAGCGGCCACGACGCCGGCGCAGCGTCGCTCGGGCTCGCGCGGGCCTTCCTCGCGGCCGGCACGACGCGCATCCGCACGCATGTCGACATCGACACCGAAGCCGGGCTGCGGCACCTGCACGGCGTGCTCGCGACGCGCGAGACGCTGCGCGGGCAGGTCGAGATCCAGATCGTCGCGTTTCCGCAATCGGGCGTGCTCAAGCGGCCGGGCACCGACGCGCTGCTGTCCGACGCGCTGGCCGCGGGCGCCGACCTGCTCGGCGGGCTCGATCCGTGCGCGATCGAAGGCGATCCGGTCGAGGCGCTGGACGTGCTGTTCGCGATCGCCGGGCGACATGGCCGCGGGATCGATCTCCACCTGCACGAACGCGGGTCGATGGGCGCGTACTCGCTCGACCTGATCCTGCAGCGCACGGCGACACACGGCATGCAGGGCAAGGTGACGATCAGCCACGGCTTCTGTCTCGGCGATGTCGCCGAACGCGAGCGCGACGCGCTGCTCGCGCGGATGGCCAAGCTTCGCGTCGGGCTTGTCACGACCGCGCCGGCGGCGGTGCCCGTGCCGCCGCTGGCCGCGTGCCGCGCGGCGGGCGTGACCGTCATCGGCGGCAACGACGGCGTGCGAGACACGTGGACGCCGTACGGGTCGCCCGACATGCTGGAGCGCGCGATGCTGATCGCCATGCGCAACGACTTCCGCCGCGACGATGCGCTCGAAGACGCGCTCGACTGCGTGACGCACGGCGCGGCGCGCGGTTGCGGTTTCGCCGATTACGGGCTGCAGCCGGGCGGCCGGGCGGATGTCGTGCTCGTCGACGCGCTGACGTTCGCCGAGGCCGTGGTGGCGCGGCCGGTGCGGCGGCTCGTCGTGTCGTCGGGGAAGGTCGTCGCGCGCGACGGCGCGCTGGTCTGAGTCGGGCCCGGGCGACGCGTCGGCCGGTATGATCCGGTTTTCAGCCGGAATTCCGGGGAGATGACGATGCGATGCACGACAGCGGCACGGGCCGCACGATGGATGGCGGCGGCCCTGTTCGCCGTGACCGCCGCGCATGCGGTGGCGGCCGGCCCGACCGACGCGCGGCAGGAAGCGAACCGGCAAACGGTGCTCGCGTTCTATGAAAAAGGCCTGAACGAGAAAGACGCGGACGCCGCGCTCGCGTACGTCGGCGACCGCTACGTGCAGCACAACCCGAATGCGGCAGACGGGCGCGACGGCTTCCGCAAGTTCGTCGCGTTCCTGCGCGACAAGTACCCGCAGTCGCACAGCGAGATCAGGCGTTCGTTCGTCGACGGCGATTACGTGATCCTGCACGTGCACGCGGTGCGCGAACCCGGCACGCGCGGCAGCGCGATCATGGACATCTTCCGGCTCGAGAACGGCAAGATCGTCGAGCACTGGGACGTCAACCAGCCGGTGCCCGAGCAGGCCGCGAACGGGAACACGATGTTCTGACGCGGGTCGGGCGCGGCGGCGAGTGCGCCGCATCGACCGTGGCGCGGCATGACGCGCGGCGGCGGCGTCCGTCCGGTTGCCACGGCCGGCTCGTTACTTCCCCTCGAGTTCCAGCATGGCCGCGAGCGCGCTCGTCAGCTCGCCGACCATCGGGTCGGCCGTCGGCCGATGCAGGATCGCGATGTCCATGTGCTCGATCGGCGCGAAACCGTGCTTCTCGGTCAGCACGACGTGCTCGTCCGTCACCACGCGCGCGGGCAGCACGCTGATGCCGAGGCCGTCCGCGACGGCGGCCTGGATGCCGCTCAGGCTCGACGTCGTGAAGCTGATCCGCCAGCGCCGGCCGCGTTCCTCGATCGCCTTGATCATGTCGTCGCGATAGAGCCCGCGCGGCGGAAACACGACGATCGGCACCGGGTCGAGATCGATCGACGGATGCCTTGCGCTGTCGATCCAGCGCAGCTTCTCGGGCCAGCGCACGACGGCCTCGCGGCTGTCGCGCCGCTGCTTGATCAGCGCGAGGTCGAGGTCGCCGCGATCGTACGCCGCGCTGATGTCGCGGCTCAGCCCGCACATCACTTCGAGCTTCACCTGCGGATGCGCGCGCTTGAATGCCGCGAGCGCGTGCGTGGTGCGGCCCGCCGCGAAATCGTCGGGTACGCCGAGCCGGATCGTCAGCGCGACCGTGGCGCCCGACAGCGCCTCCAGCATCTCGTCGTTCAGCGCGAGCATGCGCCGCGCATAGCTGAGCGCCGTCACGCCGGCGTCGGTCGGCCGCACGTCGCGCGTGCCGCGATCGAGCAGGCGATGCCCGGCGATTTCCTCGAGCCGGCGCACCTTCTGGCTGACCGTCGACTGCGTCGAATGCAGGCGCGCGGACGCCGTCGTGAAGCTGCCGCAATCGGCGACCATCACCAGCGCGCGCAGCAGGTCGAGGTCGAACAGGGGTCTATTCATTTCTGCACTTCTGGGTATCCGGGCATTTCATTCTCAAATGCGAGCGACGATTTTTAACATGGCCGGACAGGGGGGGCAATCGCGGTTTCGCCGGACCCGGCGCGGCGTCGCGCGGCGGCGCGGCAGGGCTCAGCGGCGGCGTGACTGCCGTTCCGGCGTGCCGCCGGGAAGTTTCCGCAGGAAGGCGTCGGCCAGTTCGACGCAATAGTCGAACGACGGCGTGTAGCCGAGCGTCTGGATGTCGTCGAAACGCGGCTTGACGAAGGCGCGATGCTCGTTGAGCAGGCGCAAGAACGTATCGCGATGCCGAACGAGAAAGGGCCCGGCTTCCATCAGGCTCGCCGGTTCCCGCTCGATGACCAGACACAGATCGAACAGGTCCCGCGCGGCCGGGCGATCGCCGCGGTGCCACATTTTCTTCGCGATGATTTCCGCGGAAGTCTCGACCTTGACGACGCGATCCATCAGCGTCCATTCGTCGTAGCCGGGAGACGTCAGATTTCGGGAGACCACGAAGTCGATCTCGCCGTCGGGCAGCAGCAGTTTCACGAAACCGGCATGTTCTTCGTAGTCCGTCGTGATGTCGGAGGCGGCGTCGCTGATGCGGGGATTCACGTACCCGAGATACTGTGGATCGGGTACGAAGATGTCGACGTCCTGGCTGACGCGATGGCCGTGGCGCAGCATGAGCACCGTGCCGCCGCCGAACGTCCAGAACGGATTCGACGTGCCGTGCTTGCGTATCTCGTCGACCAGCGTTACCGCGTGACGAAACAGGCCCTGCCAGGGGCCGTCGGGCAACGTGGCGGGTGCGGTCATGCCCATACCTCCCGATACAGGTGAAGATCCTTCGACCATGTCGCGAGGTTTTTCCAGATGGTGCGAAGCGGGGTGCCCGACCGTTCGGCGGCTTCCTCCGCCGCTTTCACCACGACAGGTAGCGGCACCTCGTCGAGGATGACGGAGAACTGCGATTCGTATCCTTCCGGAATGTGTCCGGTGGCCAGCGCGTCGGCCAGCAAGCGTTCGGTCAGTTCGCCCTTGTAGCTGACGTTCGCGCTCACGACGGCCTTGTAGAGGCCGTTATGGGGCTGCCGCGGCATGGCCAGGAGTTCGATGCCGAGCACGCCGAGCAACGGGATCAGCTTGTTGATTCCGAGATCCCTGACCTTGCCGGCTTCGAGCTGGTTGACGGTGAACCGGGACAGCCCGGCGAGCCTGGCAAGCTGGGCCTGTGTGAGATCGAGTTCCGCCCGCCGTTTCGCAACGGCCTGGCCGATTTCATGGAGTTGCACGTTGACCTCCCGGCGCAGATTCAATGCACCTGAATGTAAAGTATATCTTACATGCCCGGGTGGCCTGCCGTCTCCGGGGAATCTCGGGTGCGGTATAGGACGCATCGCCAATGCCGCCGGAGCTGGATCGGACGACACCTGTATAGACATCGCCATTCCGCGGATATCCGGAAAAACACGCTCTGTGGCGGGCGTGCGTCTCGCAGGGTAAACACCCGAAAGCCGCGAAAATACCCGCTATTCTGGCTTGTTTCGCACGTCATTCTTTTCCTTTCGCTCCCGCCCGGCCTTGATCCGCTCATCCCGTATTCCCCCGCTTGCGCTCGAAAATTGAGCAGTCTAGACTGCACCGCAGTTTCACCGAAGTCCCAGCCGTTCGCGCACCGCCCCCCACCGGACGCTGGCGTTCGCCCGCCGCGTCGAGACTTTCAAGGACACGCCATGAACCGCACTGCAAGGCTCCTCGTTACCGCGCTGGCGTTCGCGCCGCTCGTGTCGTTCGCGCAGGATGCGTCGACGATCCGCTGGGGCATCGATCCCACGTATCCGCCGTTCGAGGCGAAGCAGCCCGACGGCTCGCTCGCCGGCTTCGACATCGACCTGCGCAATGCGATCTGCGAGCAACTGCGTGCGAAGTGCGTATGGGTCGAGCAGGGCTTCGACGGGATGATTCCGGCGCTGCGCGCGCGCAAGTTCGACGTGATCATGTCCGCGATGACGGCCACCGACGAGCGGCTCAAGCAGATCGACTTCTCGAACAAGCTGTACGCATCGCCGGCCGCGCTCGTCGCGCCGGCCGGCTCGAAGCTGCTGCCGACCGCCGCGTCGCTGGCGGGCAAGCGCATCGGGATCGACCAGGGCACGACGCAGGAGGCCTACGCGAAGGCCGAATGGGCGACCAGGGGCGTGACGATCGTCTCGTACCAGAACCAGGACCAGGTGTACCAGGATCTCGTCAACGGCCGCCTCGACGCGACCTTCCAGGACAAGACGCAGGCCGGCTACTCGTTCCTGAAGACGCCGCGCGGCAAGGGTTACGCGTTCGCCGGCCCCGACGTGACCGACGTGCGGATCACCGGCTACGGCGTCGCGATGGGCGTGCGCAAGGGCGACGACGCGATGAAGAAGCGGCTGAACGACGCGATCGCCGCGATCCGCGCGAACGGTACGTACCAGAAGATCGCCGCGAAATACTTCGACTTCGACATCTACGGTGCGAAGCAGCAGCTGACTTCGGCACCGTGACTCCGTGACTCCGTGATTCATTCAATCGACAGGCACCCCATGACGAGTATCCAGGAACGCGTCGCGCAAGCCGTGACGCCCGAACTGATCGCCGCGTTCCGCGAGGAAGGCGCGGTCTGCATCAAGGGCATCTTTTCGCCCGACGAAGTGGCCGCGCTGCGGGCCGGCATCGACGCGAATCTCGCGCAGCCGAGCGAACGCGCGAAAGTCGCGAGCCGGCCCGACGATCCGGGCTGGTTCTTCGAGGATTTCTGCAACTGGCAGCACAACGACGCGTATCGCGACTTCATCGTGCGCTCGCCTGCGCCGTCGGTGGCCGCCGCGCTGATGGGCACCGGCCACGTGCGGCTGCATCACGACCACCTGCTCGTGAAGGAGCCCGGCACGCGGCAGCGCACGCCGTGGCATCAGGACCAGCCGTACTACAACATCGAGGGCGACGACAACGTCAGCATGTGGATTCCGGTCGACCCGGTGCCGCTCGAATCGACGCTGGAATTCGTCGCGGGCTCGCATCGCGGGCCGTGGCTGATGCCGCGCACGTTCATGGACAAGGAGGCGAAGTGGTTCCCGGAAGGCAGCCTCGCGGATCTGCCGGACATCGAAGGCGACCGCGCGGCGTTTCCGATCCGCCGCTGGGCGCTCGAGCCCGGCGACATGGTGTGCTTCCGGATGCTCACGCTGCATGCGTCGGGCGGGACGCAGAACCGGCGGCGCGCGTTCTCGATCCGCTTCGTCGGCGACGATGTCCGTCACGCGCCGCGCCGCTGGAAGACGTCGCCCGAATTCCCCGGGCTCGCGGCGCAACTGCCCGACGGCGCGCCGCTCGATCATCCGCTGTTTCCGGTCGTGTGGTCGCGCGGCGCGGGGCAGGCCGGCGCGATCTGACGCGGGCCGGCAGCCGCGCGCGACGCGGCCGCCGTGTCCCGGCGCAGCGTCCGCCGCGCGCGCCGCCGCGCGGCGGACGGATCAGGTCGGGTGGCGTGCGGCGCCCGGCTTGAAACGCGAGCCGAGCCGGTAGCGGTTGCCGGGATGCAGGAAGTGCACGAACGTGACGGGCAGCCCGTTCGTCCAGGTGCGGCGCGTGAGCGTGAGGCACGGCTCGTCGGCGCGCATGTCGAGCAGCCGGGCCTGTTCGCCGCTCGGCAGCGCGGCGTCGACGACGTGCTCGATCTCCAGTTCGTCGTGCGACACGTTGTTGAACAGGTACTCGGACGGCGGCTCGACCTGGAAATCCTGGTCGATGAAACCGGGCGCGGCGGCCGGGTTCACGTAACGATCCTCGAGCTGGATCGGGCGGCCGTTTTCCTCGTGCACGCACACCACATGAAACACCGGCGTGTTGACCGGCAGGCCGAACGCGGCCGCGACGTCGAACGACGCGGGCTCGCTCGCCCGGCTCAGCACGCGGCAGCGGTATTCATGCCCGCGCGCGCGGATTTCGTCGCGGATGTGCGCGATCATCAGCAGGTTCGACTGCGGCTTGACCTCCGCGACGAAGGTCCCGACGCCCGCGATGCGCTTCAGCACGCCTTCCTCGGTCAGCTCGCGCAGCGCGCGGTTGACCGTCATGCGTGCGACGCGGAATTGCGCGGCGAGATCCAGTTCGGACGGAATGCGATCTCCGGGGCGCCAGTCGCCCGACTCGACGTTCTGGCGCACGAGCGTCTTGATCTGCTGGAACGGTGCGGTGGCCTTCGTGACCATCGGGGATCCTTGCGCGAAGAAGTGACGATGCTAGTCGTCGTGACTGACGACGACCAGGATCTCCGCCTGCGCGGCGCCGAGGCTGCGCGTGCGGTGCGGAATGAGAGCGTTGAAATAGACTGAATCGCCGGTCCTGAGTTGCACCGTCTCGTTCGGAAACTCGATTTCGACGCGCCCCTTGTGCACGAACAGGAATTCCTCGCCTTCGTGCTCGCGGAACGTCGATGCGACGAACTCGTGCGGCGGGTACACGACGAACGGCAGCATCTTCTTCGGCGCGACGCCGGCCGCGATGCTTTCGAAACGGTGCGCGTGGCTGTCGGCCGCCGCGCCCAGCGCCGTGCGCTCGCCGGCGCGCGTGACCGTGATCAGCTCACGGTTGTGACTTTCCGAAAACAACTGCTCGACGTCGACACTCAGCGCCTTCGACAGCTTCAGCGCGACCGCGATCGAGGGCACGCTCAGGCCGCGCTCCACTTTCGACAGGTAGCTCTTGGTGAGGCCGGTCTCGTCGGCCAGCACGTCGAGCGTCCAGCCCTTCTGTTTTCTGAGCAGCTTCAGGCGAATCGTCATGGGGCGCCGGGTGTCCTTCGAAAAACCGATTGTAACGCATGACACCTAGTGTCATATAATGTATCGAGTGTCACGAAGCCAGGCAGCCGGCATCCGGTTGCGGACGACGCGATGCATCCGATCCATTCTGGAGGTGAACATGGCGGAAACGCTGAATTTGACGAAGGAGGCGCTGGTCGCGCTGGCGGAGCGGCGTCTCGACACCGCAGTGGGCGACAGCGGCTGGTCGGCGCGGCAGAAGCTCGCGCTCACGTGCCGGATCCTGTTCGACGCCGGTCACGATTCGGGCCTGGCCGGCCAGATCACCTGCCGCGCCGGCGACGCCGGCACGTACTACACGCAGCGGCTCGGGCTCGGTTTCGACGAGATCTCGGCCGCGAACCTGCTGCGCGTCGACGAGGATCTCGAGGTGGTCGACGGCGAGGGCATCCCGAACCCGGCCAACCGGTTCCATACGTGGATCTACCGCGAACGCCCGGACGTGAACTGCATCATCCATACGCATCCGGCGCATGTCGCGGCGCTGTCGATGCTCGAGCAGCCGCTCGTCGTGTCGCACATGGACACCTGCCCGCTGTACGACGATTGCGCGTTCCTGAAAGACTGGCCCGGCGTGCCGGTCGGCAACGAAGAGGGCGAGATCATCTCGAAGGCGCTCGGCAGCAAGCGCGCGATCCTGCTGTCGCACCACGGCCAGCTCGTGGTCGGCAAGACGATCGAGGAAGCGTGCATCCTCGCGCTGCTGATCGAGCGGGCCGCGAAGCTGCAGCTGCTCGCGATGTCGGCCGGCGCGATCAGGCCGGTGCCGCCGGCGCTGGCGCGCGAGGCGCACGACTGGATCTCGAAGCCGAAGCGCGATGCGGTGACCTTCGAATACTACGCGCGGCGCGCATTGCGCACGCACCGGGACTGCGTCGAATGAACCGGCGGTTTTCCGCCTTTGCGTCCAACCATCATTGAGGAATCCATATCGTGTCCATCCTGCTGAAAGGCATCGTTGCCTACCCGGTCACGCCGTTTTCCGCCGACGGCGCCCCCGACCTGACGGCGCTCGATGCGCTGATCGGTCGGCTGATCGCCGACGGCGTCCACGCGATCGCGCCGCTCGGCAGCACCGGCGAAAGCGCGTATCTGTCCGATGCCGAATGGGAGGCGGTCGCCGCCGCGTCGATTCGCTCGGTGCGCCGGCGCGCGCCGACCGTCGTCGGCATTTCCGATCTCACCACGGCGGGCGCGGTGCGCCGCGCCCGCTTCGCCGAGCAGGCCGGCGCCGATGCGGTCATGGTGCTGCCCGTGTCGTACTGGAAGCTCGCCAACGACGAGATCGTCGCGCACTATCGCGCGATCGGGGCCGCCATCGGCATTCCGATCATGCTGTACAACAACCCGGCGACGAGCGGCGTCGACATGTCGCCCGAGCTGATCGCGACGATCTGCCGGGCCGTCGACAACGTGACGATGGTGAAGGAGAGCACGGGCGACATCGGGCGGATGCACCGGCTCGCGCAGTTGAGCGACGGCGCGATCCCGTTCTACAACGGCAGCAATCCGATGGCGCTCGCCGCGCTGGCCGCGGGCGCGGCCGGTTGGTGCACGGCCGCGCCAAACCTGAACGCCGCGTTGCCGCTGGCGCTGTTCGACGCGATGCGCGCGGGCGACCTGGCGCGCGCCAGGACGGTTTTTCATGCGCAGTTGCCGCTGCTGCGGTTCATCGTCGACGGCGGATTGCCGGTGACCGTAAAGGCCGGGTTGCGCCTGCGCGGCTTCGATGCCGGCGAGCCCAGAAGGCCGCTGATGCCGCTCGGCGACGCCCGCACGCGCGAACTCGAACGCCTGCTCGCGACCCTGCCGGACGGTGTCGCGGCATGAGCGACGCGGCACGACCGGCGATCGCGGTCGCCATCGGCGCGGTGCGGGTCGGCGTGTGCCGCCCGCTGGCCGGCACCGCGCACGTCAGCGCGATCGACAAGCAGCCGGCCGATACGCGCCTGTGGCTGGGCGAGTCGGGCTTTGCCGGCGACGAGCAGGCCGATGCGCGGCACCACGGCGGCCCGGACAAGGCGGTCCACCACTATGCGCACGATCACTATGCATGGTGGGCCGCGCAGGTCGGCGCGCGCGACGTGCTCGCGCGGCCGGGCGCGTTTGGCGAGAACCTGTCGACGCACGGCGTGACCGAGCACGACGTGTGTCTCGGCGACGTGTTCACGCTCGGCGGCGCGGTGCTGCAGGTGTCGCAGTCGCGGCAGCCGTGCTGGAAGCTGAACGCGCGTTTCACGCATCCGCGGATGGCCGCGCTCGTGCAGCAGAGCGGCCGGACCGGCTGGTACTACCGTGTGCTGCAGGCGGGCTGGGTGGCCGGGGGCGACGTGCTGGCGCTGCACGCGCGCCCTTATCCGCAATGGCCGCTGTCGACGGTGCTCGACGTGCTGTACCGGCGCACGCTCGACATGGCCGCGCTCGATGCGCTGCGGGACGTTCCGATACTGCCGCCCGGCTGGCGCAAGATGCTCGACCGGCGCCGGACGGAGCGGCAGGTCGAAGACTGGACGAAGCGGCTCGAAGGACGATGACGGGCCGCGTGTCCGCTTGACCTAGCGGCCCGGCAGTTCCCGCACGTCGGCAGTCGGCACCGAGCCGAACGCATCGCTCAGTGCATAGCCGATCAGCTGCCGCGCGGCGGCCTCGGGCGTCGCGAGCGCGCCGCTCGACTTCAGCTGGTCGAATTTCTCGCGCATCGGGAAATCGTCTTCGCGGGTCGAGCGGATCGTCGCCTGCATGCCCGTGTCGACCACACCCGGCGCGACGCTGCAGATCCGCAGCGCGCCGTTCGCGTCGAGCGCCACCGCGCGGGCGTGGTGATCGAGCGCGGCCTTGGTCGCGCAATAGACGCTCCAGCCCGCGTAGGCGTTGCGCGCCGCACCGCTCGACACGTGCAGGATCCGGCATTCGGTCCCGGCGGCAGCCGCCTGCACGAGTGCGGCCGACAGCATCAGCGGCGCCGCGACGTTCAGGCCGACCGCGCGCGCGACGATCGCCGGATCCTGCACGGCGAGCGGGCCGATCGGCTCGACGATGCCCGCGTTGTTGAACAGCAGCACGATCGACGCGCCGTCGACGAAACGGCGCAGCGTGTCGCCGGCCAGCCAGGCCGCGACGGCCGACGGGTCCGACAGGTCGAGTTCGGTTTCGGTGAAGCGGTCGCCGGCTTGCGAGGCGAGCGACGGATGACGGCTGCGCGATACCCCGAGCACGGCGACGCCTTCCTGCAGCAGTTGTTCGGCAAGCGACGCACCGACGCCGCGGGTGTGTCCGGTGACGATGGCGCGCACGTGCGGTGCGGAAGAGGAGGCGGTCATGGCGGTGAACGGGTCGAAAGGGTGAACGGGTGACGCGCGGCGCGCATGCATGGCGGCATGGCGTGCGGGACGGGCACTGCGCGGTGTGGCGTGCGAGGGCGCTCGCGCGGCGCCGCGGGCGTCAGGGTGACGCATATCGTAGCGCCGGCCAGCGCGACGCGCAAACGCCGCCGCGCGCGCGACGGCGGAGCCGGCGGTGCGCAGCCGCCGATGCACGGCGCCGGCCGGCCGATACACCGGACGAAAGCCGGCTGCGCCATGCGCGCGCGTGGAGGCGGCGGGCCGCGCCGTGCGTCGCGAGCTATCATATGGCTCGCCCGTGCGCGATGCCGGACGGGCCGCGACCGTTTCCCTTCACTTGCTGCACGCTGCGACGCCACTCATGAACACCACGCCGGATACGCCCACGCCACGCGCCCTTCGCGAACTCACGCCCCTCGAGGCCCGCATTCTCGGCGTGCTCGTCGAGAAACAGCACACGGTGCCGGACACCTATCCGTTGTCGCTCAACGCGCTGACCGCCGGCTGCAACCAGAAAACCGCGCGCGCGCCGGTGATGAACGTCAGCGAGGACGAAGTCACGACCGCGCTCGACGGCCTGAAGCACCTGAGCATCGTGATGGAAGGCAGCAGCAGCCGCGTGCCGCGTTTCGAGCACAACATGAACCGCGTGCTCGGCATTCCGAGCCAGGCGATCGCGTTGCTGACGATCCTGCTGCTGCGCGGCCCGCAGACGGCTGCCGAGCTGCGCCTGAACAGCGCGCGCCTGCACGGCTTCGCGGATATCTCGTCGGTCGAGGCGTTTCTCGACGAGCTCGCGACGCGTGCGCAACCGCTCGTCGTCCGGCTGCCGCGTGCGCCGGGCGCACGCGAGAACCGCTGGATGCACCTGATGTGCGGCGAAGTGAACGTGGCTGACTTCGCGGGCGCGGATGCCGGCGGGGCGGATTCCGTGCCGCCTTCGGAATTCGAGGCGCTGAAGGCCGAACAGAAGCGCCTCGCGGATGAAGTGGCGCGGCTGAATGCGCTGGTTCAGCGGATGGCCACCGAACTGGGCATCGACGTCGACGCGCAAGGCGACGCGTCCTGACAAACGCGGCTGCGGCGCGAGCGCGTCGCCCGGCCCGGTCGCCACGCAGGCGGGCCGGGGCGCGAGGCGGATACCGCCCGCACCGTCGCGTTACTTCAGCCTGACGCCCGGTACGAGATAACGCGCGCCGCCCGGCCTCAGGATCGGCGCGAGCGCCGCAAACGGCGCATCGAGTTGCGGCCCGAGACAGGCGCCCGCCGCGTGGCCGATCCCGGAAACGGCGAACGACAGCTTGCCGGGTGCGTCGAGTTCGAACGCCAGATACTCGGGGAACACATCCGCGCACGAGAGCGAAGTGTCTTTGCCGTCCGTCACGCGTTTGCCCCCCGCCGCCGTTGTGCGCAATCGGTCAATGAAACCTGCCAGCGCGGGGCTCGTTGCCGGATCCCCGTCCTTGTTCGTCGCAGCGGCGTCGATTACGCGATTCCAGTCGAGGTACGCGCCGCGCAGCAGGTCGAACGTGACCGGATCGTAGTGATTGTCCGGGTACGCGCCGCCGCAGAACAGGCTGCCCGATTCCACGATGCCCAACGCCGCGCGCGACAGCCATGTGACCGTCACTTGCTCGTCGTCGTAGCTGCCGAGCGTCCCGGCTGCCGGCCCGTCGTCGGTATAGCGCGTCGACGCGCATTCGAGCGCCGCGAGACTCATCTGCCAGTGCCGTTGTTCCAGCAGATGGTTGACCCGCGCCATCACGGCCGGATCGGGATGGCGGCTCAGCCGCGGATACGCGAACACCGTGCGCGGGTCGCTCCACATCCGGTACGCAATCGAGCCGTCGCCGATCTCGGGCCCCACCGGCCGAGCGTGCCCGGCAAGCTTCAGCGTCGCATACGGCGCGTGCTGCATGTCGATGTCCGCGCTGCGCGCGATGCCGCTGCCGACACCTCCCGCGGACACCGCGGTGATCGCTTCGACAGAGCCGGGCGCAACCGCGTCGGGATCGTATGCGGCGACGCGGCGCAGCGCGAAGGCGCGCGTGTTGCCGGAGCGCGCATCGGTCCAGCGGCCGCGATAGCCGGCCTTGTCCCGCGTGCCTTGCCAGGTGGCCGCGGCATGGTCGAAATCGGCTTGCGCGCGATAATCCGCCGCATCGCGCGCGTCCTCCGGCAACTGCGTTCGCACGAGCGGTTCGGCCAGTTGCGCGGGCGTGCCGTGCAGCGGAATATCGACGCCGTGCTGCGCATAGAAGTAGCGGCCCGAGATCGAACCGTCCGCGGCCGGGCGATCGTCGAGTTCCATGACGACGGTGCCGGCACCTTGTAGCGTGCCTTCGTAGACCGTGCGCGGCGCGGCATGCGCGAAGCCTGTGTGCAGTGCGGCCAGCATGCACGCGATCCGGATCAGCGGGCGCCTCACCAGCGGCACCCGGTCTGCTCGGATGCGTCGACATCCAGCGCGCGGCTGAACGCGGTTTGCTTGCCGGTGCGTGCGTTGGTGTAGGTCATCGAATAGACCATCGCGCCCTGGGTCATCATTTCGTAGCGGCCGTTGATCCTGCCGCCGACCATTTCGTCCCAGGTGGTCGTGTACTGGTGCGGACGGCTTTCGTCGAGCACTTCTTCCTCCTCGTGCTCGATCACCAGCGGCAGGGCCGTTTTCGATTGCGCATAGCGCACCGCGCCGCCCGACCATTTGACCGCATTGTCATAGTAGGTGCGCATCTCGAAGCGCACGGGTTTGTCGCCATCCGACCGGAAGCAGAACACTTCGGTGGACACCTTGGCGAGTGCCGGCAGCGACACGCAGAGCAGCACGGCTGCGAGGATTTTTTTCATGATGGCGTGAGAGAAATGGAGCGGCAAATCAACCGACGCTGATCCGCGAAGCGCCCGCATCGACGAGCCGGAACAGCAGATCCTCGACGGCCGCCTCGGGCGCGGAGCCGAGATCCGCATTGACGCGCCAGCCCTGTTCCGTGCGAACCGGTTCCGACAGGTAATGAACGATCCCGTGCAGGCCGTCTTCGCCCGGCAGGTTTTCGTCGTCGCCGTCGAACCACACGAAGAACCATGTCTTGAACGCTTCGACTACCGCGCTTTCGTCGAGACCGTCGGCCTCGATCGCGGCCCAGTCCCACACGAACGGGCGGATCGACACGGCCGCCGTTTCGAGGTCGAACGCGAACGGCTCGAAATCCAGCTGCGTGGCGGAATCGACCATCGCCGGCTGGCCGGCCGATTCGCCTTCGGTCGCGATGATGTCGGCCCGGCACGGCAGCGCGAGCGGCCCTTCGGTGGCGAGCGTGCCGTCGGCGCGCCGGTAGGCCGGTTCGGCGATCACGGCCGGTTGCGTGGCCGCTTTCGCGAGCAGGGCGGCATACGGTTGGCGGATGGCGCGGAGCAGTTCGGAGACGGTCATCGTGGCGGGTCGGTTGGGCAGGGAACGATCGGTCACAGGCAGACAGGCGGTGCGCCGTGCGGCCGGCGTCGTACGACGCGGCCGCTTCGGTACCCGACAGCCGTGATCGTACGGCACTTCGGTGAAACGCGGACAGTCGGCCGAACGGCCGGCGCGCCCGCGTCGCGCGGCGACGGATTTAGGCGTTTACCTTCAAACAACGGAAAACGCCCGTCGAACGCGCCGTCGTTGTGCTTCAATTCATCCGGTTTGTACTCCTACTAAAAAACGGATTCGGTACAGGCAGGATCACTCATTCACAGGAGACAGTCGATGGATCGGAAACGGTATTGAAGCGGCACGCGCAATGGTCTGCAGCACCGCCGGACTTCCTTCGATGAAAGCAGCATATTCCAGGGGCCCCACCCATGTCCTCCAGACGCTTCATGATGGCCGCGGCCGCCGTGTCGGCCGCGCTTGCCGTCGTCGCCCAGCCGGCCAGCGCCAGCGCGGCGACCGTATCCGACCCGTTCTATGCGTACACCGGCGCCACGCCGCTGGCATCGATTCCACCGGGCACGGTGCTCAAGACCCGCAACGTGGTCTATCACGTGGCAGGCATTCCGACCGCGCTGACCGCCCAGCAGTTGCTGTATCGCACCAATAATGCGCTGAATCAGCCTGTCGTCAACGTGACGTCCGTGATCCGCAGCCAGGTCAGCAACGGCCAGGCCATCTCGTACCAGTCGGCCTACGATTCGCTGAACCCGTACGACGAGCCGTCGCAGGTGATCGCCGGCGACCGCGACGTCACGAAGGTCGTCAACGTCGGCACGTTGCTCTACAGCGCGGAGTCGATTCCGCTGTCGACGCTGCTGCTGCTGGGCTACAACATCATCGTGCCCGACACCGAAGGCCAGACGGCCGACTTCGCCGCCGGCCCCGAATACGGGATGACGACGCTCGATTCGATCCGCGCGGCGCTCAATACGCCGTCGACCGGCCTGAATCCGTCGAGCAAGGTCGCGATGATCGGCTATTCGGGCGGCGCGATCGCGACGAACTGGGCCGCGCAGCTCGCGCCGAGCTATGCGCCCGAGATCAACCGGCAGCTCGTCGGCGCGGCGGAAGGCGGCGTGCTGGTCGACCCCGCGCACAACCTGCGCTATGTCGACGGCAGCATCGTGTGGGGCGGCGTGGCCGCGGCCGCGCTGGCCGGGCTGTCGCGCGGCTACGGCTTCGACCTGACGCCGTATCTCAGCGATACCGGCGTCGCCGTGTTCAACGACATCCAGAGCCAGTCGCTCGCATACATCCTGCCGAAATACACGGGGCTGCATTGGGGCACGCTGTTCAAGCCGCAATACGCGAACGACATCAACAGCATTCCGGCCTACGTGACCTATGCGAACAAGGTGAACGCCGGGCTGGCCGCATCGCCGACGATCCCGATGTTCATCGGCCAGGGCACGGCCGGCGCGCTGGACGGCACCTTCAGCAGCCAGGTGGGCGACGGCGTGATGCTGGCGTACGACGTGCGCGCGCTTGCGCAGAAGTTCTGCGCGAGCGGCACGCCGGTCACGTACAGCGAATATCCGCTCGAACACGTGGGCGCGATCGTGCCCTGGGTCGCCGGAATGCTGCCGTGGCTCTACGACCGCTTCGGCGGCAAGGCCGCGCCGAGCAATTGCTGGCTGACGTCGCTGCTGCCCAGCAATTCGCTCGCGCCCGAGACGCTGCACTAGGCGCGCCGCGCGCAACATGGCCGGGCGACCCTCCACGGGTCGCCCGTTTTTTTGCCGGGTGTTGACCTCCGTCGTCCTGCCGCGGCGGCGGCGCGCCCGTTCCCCCGCCGCAACCCTCCGCCGTCCCGCCCGGGTGCCATAATCGAGCCTGCTCACCATGACAGACGTCCCCCGGAGAATCACCATGCAGAACCTCGACAATCCTTCCCATGATCGCGAGGTAGGCAGCGCCGACGCGACGCAGGACACCACGCGCATCGACGACGTCCGCATCGGCGCCGTGCGCCCGCTGATCTCGCCGGCGCTGCTGCTGGACGAACTGCCGGTGCCGGCCGCCACGCAGACGCTCGTCGAGGACACGCGCCGCGCGATCGGCGACATCCTGCACGGCCGCGACGACCGGCTGCTGCTCGTCGTCGGCCCGTGCTCGATCCACGATCACGACCAGGCGCTCGACTACGCACGCCGCCTGAAGGCCGCCGCCGATGCGCTGCAGGACGACCTGCTGATCACGATGCGCGTGTACTTCGAGAAGCCGCGCACGACGGTCGGCTGGAAGGGCTACATCAACGATCCGCGCCTCGACGGCAGCTTCCGCATCAACGAAGGGCTGCGCGCCGCGCGGCAACTGCTGCTCGACATCAACGCGCTCGGGCTGCCCGCGTCGACCGAATTCCTCGACCTGCTGAGCCCGCAGTACATCGCCGACCTGATCGCGTGGGGCGCGATCGGCGCGCGCACGACCGAGAGCCAGAGCCATCGCCAGCTCGCGTCGGGCCTGAGCTGCCCGATCGGCTTCAAGAACGGCACCGACGGCGGCGTGCAGGTCGCGTCGGATGCGATCGTCGCCGCGGCCGCGAGCCATGCGTTCATGGGGATGACGAAGATGGGGATGGCCGCGATCTTCGAGACGCGCGGCAACGACGATGCACACGTGATCCTGCGCGGCGGCAAGAACGGCCCGAACTACGACGCCGAACATGTCGAGGCGAGCTGCGCGGTGCTGCGCAAGGCCGGCTTGCGCGAGCAGGTGATGGTCGACTGCTCGCACGCGAACTCGAACAAGTCGCACGAACGCCAGATCGACGTCGCGCAGGATCTCGCGCGGCAGTTGGGGCAGGGCGAGCACCGGATCGTCGGCGTGATGGTCGAGAGCCATCTCGAGGCCGGGCGGCAGGATCTGAAGCCCGGCGTGCCGCTCGAGTACGGCGTGTCGATCACCGACGCGTGCCTGAGCTGGGCGCAGACGGAGCCGGTGCTGGACGTGCTGGCCGAAGCGGTGCGGCATCGCCGGGTGTATTCGCGCAACGCGTGAAGTCACGGCGGCGGGTGATGCCCGCCGCCGCCACCGGCGGCGCGCCGGCGAGCACGGGCGCCGCCCGGGTCGTTTCATCCTCCCCGGTGCGCGCTGCGTCGCGCGCCCGGCCTCACTTCGCGCGCCGGCGTCCTGCCCGCGCGTCATTCCCCATCGATCGATCTCCCGGTGGCCGCCCTCGGCGGCCCGCCGCGCCGCGCCGTTCGGAAACCCGTCCGGCGTGGTCGACCGCTGCCCTGCGCCGCGTTCCGTTTCGCCATGTGGATCGCGGGCATTTGGCATCTTATGGGCGAACTAGTCCTAGTGATTGGTGCAGAAGTCTGCAAATTTAGGACAAGTCTTATATCTGGCGCCTGGTTGAATCGTCAAAATCCTAATCAAGCAATGCGTTCCGATAGCCGATGCGCCCGACGCGGCACCTGAGAGGCCGGGGCGCCGCAGGCCCCCGCCGCTGACCGAACGACCGGGCTGCCGCTTGCTGCCCGAATCGAAGAAGGGCGGCGTGCGCAGCATCGAGCCGCCGGCGGCCGAAACGACCGGCCGGGACATGTCAGGCATGGCATGCCGTCGATCGAAAGCCGGCCGGCGTTTGCATCGAGCGAAGGCCGGCTGCCGGCGAACGCGTGAAATGGATGGGAAATCGATAAGTTATGCAAATCATCATTGACAGGAAATACCGTGTTCACCGGAGGCTGCTTGCCGCAGCCGCGCTGTCGTTTGCGTCGTCGATCGCCGGCGCGAACATGCTGGTCTATCCGATGGCCGCGTCGATCGGGGCCGGCAGCGAGTCGGCCGCGGAGCTGCGCATCTATTCGAAATCCGATGCGACGCAATACGTGAAGGCGATCGCGAAGCGCGTGATCGATCCGGCGACGGATCACGAGCGTGAGGAGACCGGCATGAATTCCGGCGACGACGCGATCGTGATCTCGCCGGCCAAGTTCGCGCTGCCGGCCGGCGGCACGCGGCTCGTCCGCGTGATTCCGCTCGGCGCGCCGCAGAAGGAGGTGCTGTATCGCATCTACCTGCAGCCGGCGGCGGCGCCGTCCGACGATACCTCCGCGGCGCAGGACGACGTGTCCGGCAAGGTCGACTTCAGTCTCGTCTGGGCGCCGCTGATCCGTGTGCTGCCGAAGACGGTCGTGCCCGACTTCGACGTGGCGAACGGCACGCTGACCAATACCGGCAACGTCCGGATCGGCCTGATCGACGCGGGCGCATGCCAGTCCGAAAAGGACGAGTCGTCGTGCCGGTGGACGAAATTCGAACGCAGCGTCTATCCGGACCAGGAGTTCAGGCTGGACGGGCTGCATGCCGCACCTTATGTGCGAATCCGATATCGAGTGGGGGGAGTGGCGGATGTACAGCAGAAGGTCGTGCCCGCGCATTCCGTCGACGCGATGAACGCGCCGAGCGCGAATCACGAGACCCGGACGGGTCACACCATTGTTTCAACCAACCAGAAGGACTAACCCATGCTGAAATACGTTCCCATCGCTGCCGCCGCCCTGATGTCGATGTCGGCTCACGCCGTGCAGAAGGACATCACCGTCACCGCCAACGTCGACACCACGCTCGAAATGCTGTCGGCGGACGGCTCGGCGCTGCCGACGACCATGCAGATGCAATACCTGCCGGGTTCGGGTCTTCAGGCCGCCACGGTGAATACGAAGATCTTCACGAACGACAAGGCGAAGGATCTGCAGATCCGCCTCGCGGCCGATCCGACGCTGAAGAACCAGACGAGCCCGGGCGCGAAGGCCATTCCGCTGACGGTCACGCTCGGCAACACCGCGCTGACCACCACGGCGACGACGCTGAAGACCGCGGAACTGTTCCCCGGCGAACTGGCCCAGGGCTCGAACGTGCTGCCGCTGTCGATCGGCCAGAAGACCGTCGAAGCCGTCACGGAGTCCGGCAGCTACCAGGGTCTCGTCAGCGTGATCGTCACGCAGAGCGCGGCATCGGGTTCGGGTAGCTAAGCTTCTCCGCGTTGTCGACGGGCGCGCCTGCACGGCGCGCCCTGTTTTTTGTAGTACTCCTGCAAAATTTCCCCCCTGTTCCCGCATGATTCCATTCGATCTCAAGAAGACCGTTGTCGCATGCCTGAGCGCGCTGTGTGTGATGGACGCCGCGTCCGTCGCGCAGGCCGCTTCGGCCGTGCCGCCGGGCTTCGAGGACATCATGACGGGGCACGACGAGCGCATCAACGTCAATTTTCTCGGCAAGCCGCTCGGCTTGTTTCGCGTGTTCGTGACGCCCGACACCGTGCGTTTCGAGGATCCCGCGCGCGTGTTGCAGGCGCTCGCCTCGCAGCTCGACCCGGCGGCCGACGTCTCGGCGATCGGCGCGGCATTGTCGAAGTCGATGGCGCGCAACGGCAACCTCGCCTGCGCGGGGCAGGCGGGCCTGAACGGCTGCGGTTATGTCGACACCGACAGCGCGGCCGTGATCTACGACGAAAGCGACGGCAACATCGAATTGTTCCTGTCGCACGCCTGGCTGAGCACCGAGCAGCGCGACCGGCGCTATCGCGAGCCGTCGCCGATGACGGAAAACGCGCTGATCCATCAGCAGACGGTCAACCTGTCGGGCGGCCGGGGCTACCGGAGCCTGTCCGTGTCGGGCACGGGCGCGCTCGGCATCACGCCGCAGAGTTTCATCGGCGGGAACTGGAGCTTCACGCATTCGGGCTATTCGCGCGGCTCGGAGAGCCGCGTCCGGCTGCAGGATCTCTATTACCGCCACGACATTGGCCACGCGCATTACGCGCAGGCCGGCCGAATGGACAACCGGAACCTCGCGAGCGCGCTCGGCGGCAACTTCGGGTTCACGATGCTGCCGGTCGGCACGCTCGACGGCGTGCGCGTCGGCACGACGCTCGCCTACGTGAACCCGGAGGTCGCGGAGCAGGGCACGCCGGTCACGCTGCTGCTGCCGCGCGATTCGCGTATCGACGCGTACCGCGGGCAGGAACTGCTGGGCACGTTCTACATGAAGGCCGGCGTCAACGCGCTCGACACGTCCCGCTTTCCGGAAGGCACGTATCCGCTGACGCTGCGCGTGTTCGAGAACGGCGTGCAGGTGCGCACGCAGATGTCGCCGTTCACGAAGACGGGCGGCGGCGCCAATTCGCGCACGCGGCAATGGTTCGTGCAGGCCGGCCGCCCGTCCGACCGCGACGCGCCGGACGGCGTGGCCGCGGCAGCCGGGGTGCGGATTCCGCTGCTGCGTGAAATGGCGCTGACGAGCGGCGTCGCGAGCGTCGGCGGGAACCTCTACAACGAGACGGCGCTGGAGTGGCGTCACGCGTTTGCGCTGGGCGTGCTCTCCGCCGGCGGTTCGTTCTTCGTCGGGAACGACGGCTCGCGCGGCAACACGCAGCAGATTTCGTTCGCCGATGGCGTGTCGTGGAGCGTGTACCGCTACCAGATGCGCGGCGCGGCATGCGGCGGCGCGGCGATGTCGTATCGCGACATCGGCTGCTACGACATGCTGAACGCGACCGTGTCGTTTCCGATCGGCAACTGGTCGGCGATGCTCGGCTATACGTACAACAAAAGCGTCGGACGCTCGGAAAGCTGGCAACCCGACATGCTGGACCGTCCATGGGCAACGCCCGTTTTGCGTCAGGGAGACCAGGTGTCGCGCGCGCTGCAGGCGTCGCTGTCGCGCTCCGTCACGTGGCGCAAGGTCAGCGCGAACCTGCGCATCGGTGCCTACGCGAACCGCAGCGCCGGCGCACGCAATGAGTATGGCGGCTACGTCGGCGTGACGCTGTCGATGGCCGAACCCGCGATGCAGCCCGGGCGCGCGTCAGCTTACACGTCGGCGGGCGTCGACGTTCGCACGGACCGCAGCAGCACGACGACGAACTACACGCTCGACCGCAACTGGAACTGGCAGGGCGACAGCTACCGGGAGGTCGCGCTCGGGGTGTCGGGATACGGCACCGAGAGCCTGACGGGTACCGCGCAGGGCCGCTGGAAGGGCCGCTACGGCGACGTCGCCGGATCGGTCGCGAACAGCTACAGCCGCGACAGCGGCGGCAACAACCCGTCGGTGACGGCGAGCTACTCGTCGTCGTTCGCGCTGGCGCGGCAGGGGATGTTCCTCGGCGCGTCCGCGTCGCAATCGGATCCGCTCGCCGGGTTCGCCGTCCGGGTCGGCAGGCACGACGACGCGAGCGGCATGGCGGCCGAGGTGCGCAGCGATTCGAGCGCGAGGATCAAGGTGGGCTTCGGGCAGCGTGCGCTGCTGCCGGTATCGGCCTTCACGCCGGTGACGACCGAAGTGAGCGACGCGGGCGCGCATGCGGCCGCGGGCGCGACGAGCGTGACCGAGGGGCTCGGCAAGCGCACGCTGTTCATGGTGCCGGGGCAGCTCGCACTGCGCAACGTCGATGCGAAGGTGACCTATACCTACGTCGGCCAGGCGTTCTCGGCGCGCGGCATGCCGCTGTCCGACAGCGTGATCCTCAACGGCTCGATGCCGCCGATCGACAGCCAGGGCGGCTTCATCGCCGAACTCGACCACAAGGAAGACGAATTGTTCGTGGTCGACGGGCCGACGCTGATGCGGTGCCCGCTGCACGTCAAGCGCCAGCAGGATGTGCTGATGATGGTCGGCAAGGTGCGTTGCGAAGTGGCCGGGCCGGACGCGCTGCCGGAATCGCTGCGCAAGCAGGCCCGCGTGCGCAAGCTGCTCGAGCATCGATACGTGATGTCGATGCGGGCGCGGACGACCGGGGCGCCCGACGAGGCGCAATGACGCGCGCAGTCGCGAGGCGGGCTTCGTGCGTCGCATCTTGCGCTGACGCGAACACAAGGAAACAGTCATCCAGATGAAACAGATCAATCGAATTCGCTGCCGGGCCATCGTCATGGCGGCCGCATTGGGGGCGATCGCACTCGATGCGTGTGCGGTTTCCCAGCAGCCGGCCAACCGCAACGATACGGTGGAAGCGACACGGGATCGCGGCGCGCCGCAGGGCGACGTCTCGGTGTTCGACAGTGCGTCGGGCGGGTACGACACGGCGGACGCCTACAAGTGGGGGCGAAATTCGTGGACCTGCCAATCCAGCAGCGACACGGCGACGGGTGCATGCCCGACCGAGCCGGTATGGGTCGTGGCGGGCACCTCGACCTCCATCCGGCTTTCGTTCAAGGAGGAAAAGACCGGCGCCACGGCCGTTCTGAATCTTGCAGGGGAAAATGCGTATGGCCGTCACCGGGATTGCAACGGCAACGTCGTGGCGGGGGTGGTGTCGAACGCGCGCGTTCCGATCGAGATGGCGCAGTCCGCTTCGATTGCCGGTTGCGCCAACGAAATCATCTGGGACGAGCGCAAGCTGTTCGTCAAGATTCCTGCCGCGGAACTGAAGAAACTCCCGTCCGGCGGAACCTGGAAGGCGAACCTCAAGTTGAACCTGAGACTGTGGGGGACCGGTACGCCACCGACGATCGCCGTCTTCAGCGCGGCGATCAAGCTGAATGTCACGGACAAGAACAACATCCAGGTCTATCTGCCGGAATACACGAGCGCGACGCCCGTCGTCGACCTCAAGCTGCGGATGCTGCCGAACGGCAGCCGGATCTCGGGAACCTCGAACGTCGACATGTGCCTGTACGACGGCTACAACTCGCAGAGCACGTGGTTCGACGTGTCGGCGAGCGACGGCCTGACGATCGACCGGCGCGACAAGGGCCGGTATTCCGTCCTGCTCGACTCGGACAAGAGCGGCGCCTACGCATCGCGCATCGACTACGACGTGAGCCTGACCTATGCGGGCAAGAAGATCGCGCTGCAGAACAACGAAACGGTGCGTCTGCAGGGCGTGAACAACAGCGCGGGCCGGTCGGTATCGCTGCCGGGCATTTCGGTGCCGGTGGTCTGCACGCCGACGCCGCTGACGCTGGAGACGCCGGAGGTCCAGTCGGTGTTCAAGCGTCCGGGCAAGTACAGCAACAAGCTGACGATCACGTTTACGCCGTCGTCCGCGAGTCTCTAGCGCGTTCGGCGCCCGTGAAGCGGCGCCGCACGCCCTCATCCCAAGCGAATCGATCATGGAAGCCAGGTTATCCGTACGGCGCCCGGTGTGGCGCATGCTTCGCCTCGTGTTGACGGCGGCGCTGCTGGCCGTCCCGGTCGGCGCGGGCGCCTCGACCGCCTGCTGGAAGCCGGTCTTCACCGACGAGGAGCTTCGGTGGATCGGCGCGCATCCGGTCGTCCATATCGCGGTCGAGGCGAACTGGCACCCGATCGAATACCTGCGCAACGGCAGGCATGCGGGGCTCGTCGCGGGTTACCTGGGCGCGATCTCGAAGATGACCGGGCTCACGTTCCAGACGGTGCCCGGCACCCAGTGGGGGCAGGCATACGATGCGCTTGCGTCCGGCAAGGTCGACCTGCTGCCGGGCGTCTGGCGCGAGCTGGTGCCGGACCGCGTCGGCGCCGGCGCGCTGGTCAGCGCGCCCTATCTGGTCGGGCGGCTGACCGTCGTGACGCGCAACGACTACGCGATGATCTTCGGCCTGCAGCGGCTGAAGGGCCGGCGCATCGCGATCAAGGGGCGCGGCGCGGTCGAGTATTTCGTCCGCCATAGCGGCGTGCCGCTCGAGGTGCTGACGTTCGACACCGAGGAGCTCGCGCTGGCCGCGGTCGCCAACGGCGAAGCCGATGCCGCGCTCGGCATCGACGTCACCATCCTGCCGATCGTGCGCCGGCAATTCACCGGCCAGCTCTACATGTCCGGGATGCTGGCCGATCGCCCGGTGTCGCTCGCGATGCTCTCGCGTGCCGACCTGCCGCTCCTCGCATCGATCATCGACAAGTCGCTCGCGGCCATTCCGGTCAGCGACACGGCCGCGATCACGCGGGATTCGATCGAACTGGGCGACTACGGCAAGCCGACGATCCGCTCGATCGTGCATTACCGGGCGCCGGTGGTCCTCGCGATCGCCGCGACCTTGCTGACCTTTGCGGCGCTGGCCTGCGTGATGTGGAAATCGCGCGCGGCGGCCGTGCGCAGCAAACGCGACAAGGCGATGTTCGTTGCCTTCGTCAGTCACGAGATCCGCACGCCGATGCAGACGGTTCTTTCGTCGCTCGAATTCCTGCGGCGTTCGCGGCTTCACGCGCAGCAGGCCGGCCGAGTGGATGCGGCCGTGTCGGCTTCCGAAACGCTGCTGACGCTGCTCGACGACATTCTCGACTACTCGCGCCTCGAGTCGCGCAAGGTCACGCTGTCGCCGCAAACGGTCGAGCTCGGGGCGTGGGCGCGCCAGACGGTCGACATGGTGCGGTGGCGCGCCGAGCGCAAGGCGCTTGCGTTGACGCTGGACGTTTCCGCGCCGCCGTCGCTGCATGTCGCGATCGACTCCGTGCGCGTCCGGCAGATCGTGCTGAACCTGCTCGTCAACGCGATCAACTTCACGTCGGCCGGCGCCGTGGCGCTGCGGGTCCGCTATCTGGCGGCCCGCCACGGAAGCCACGGCACGCTGCGCATCGAGGTGCGCGACACCGGCATCGGCATCGCGCCCGAGCGTTGCGGGCAGGTCTTCGATACATTCTGGCAGGCCGAGCGCGCGCCGCAGCAGGGCGCGGGCGGCAGCGGGCTCGGGCTCGCGATCTGCCGCGAACTCGTCGAGCTGATGCGCGGCTCGATCACCGTTGAAAGCACGCCGCATGTCGAGACGGTATTCAAGGTGCACTTGCCGGTGACGGCCATCGAGGGCGTGCCGGCGGCGGCGCCGTTCGCGGTGACGCCGGCGTCGGTGCCGTCACCGGCGGACGCAGGCGGGGCGCCGTCGCAGCACGCCGCGCCGCGCATCCTGATCGTCGACGATCACGACGCGGTGCGGGCCGCGCTTCAGGATCAATGCGACGCGCTCGGCTGCATCGGCATCGCCGCCGGCACTGGCGAGGACGCGTTGCGGCAGCTCGCGCGCGGCCGCATCGACCTGGTGCTGCTAGATTGCCGCCTGCCCGACATCGACGGCTACGCGCTCGCGCGCATGATCCGTCAGGAAGAAGCCGCGCGAGAGGCCGGGCATGTTCCGATCGTCGCGATTTCGGCGGAGTCCGGCGATGCGCACCGGGCGCGGTGCCTGGAAAGCGGGATGGACGGCGTGCTGGGCAAGCCGCTGCGCCTCGAAACGCTCCGGCAGGCGATCGCGACGTGGTGTCCGGTCGAGGCGCGCGACGTGCCGGATGCGTCGGCGGCGCACTAGGCTCGCGTCGCGCGTCCCGGCGGCCGGTCGCCGGGCTTTCCTGTCCGCGTGCGGCTCATGCATCCGGGTCGCCCGTTTCGCGCTCGCGGGCGTCCGGCCCGGCGATGTCGGCGCGATGCAGGCGCAGCAGTTCTTCGCCGAGCGCATGGATGCCCGGCGGCATGCCGCCGGAGGCGAGCTGCAGCCGGCGTTCGAGTTCGGCGGCCAGTTCGCTCGTCGCGCGATGGCCGGCCACGGCCGCCGCGCCCTTGATGCGGTGCGCGGCATGACTCGCCTGCCCGGTATCGCCGTTCGACAACGCGGCGCCGAGCGTCGCCAGATCGGCATCGACGCTGTGCCGATAGATCGTCCGGAAATCGGCTTGCGCCGGGCGCGGGTCCTGCGCCGGCGACGCGGTGTCGGCCGCCTCGTCGGCCGGGCACCACAGATCGATCATCTGGCGCAGTGCATCGAGCCGCAGCGGCTTGCCCAGCACGCCGTCCATGCCGCTGTCGAAACACCGTTCGCGATGCGCGTCGCCGGTCGCCGCCGAGATCGCGACGATCGGCGTGTGCGTGCGCTGGTGCCGGCGTTCGCTGTCGCGCATGCGTTGCACCACCGTATAGCCGTCGATGTCGGGCAGGTCGCAGTCGATCAGCACCATGTCGAACGTCGTGTGCGCGAACTGCGCGAGCGCATGCTCGCCGCTGTCGGAGACGATCGAGCGGCAGGCCAGTGCGTCGAGCTGGTGCTGGATCGCATGACGAACCGCTTCATGATCGTCCACGACCAGGATCATCGGGCCGTTCGCCAGCGGTGGCTGCGTGTCGGTTTCCACCGGCGCCAGCTCGCGCGCCGGCAGCACCGGTTCGGTCGTCGCCCCGTGCGCGTCGGCCGGGCCGGGCGCAGGCGTGTGCGCGCCGCGCCGCGCCGGCAGGATCACGGTGAAGATGGTGCCCTTGTCGGGGCTGCTGCTGACGGTGATCACGCCTTTCATCAGGTCGACGAGTTCGCGGCAGATCGACAGCCCCAATCCGCTGCCGGCGACGCGCCGGCTCCCGGCTCGCTCGGCCCGCTGGTACGGCTCGAAGATGCTGCGCTGGCGTTCGGGCGGAATGCCGATGCCGGTATCGCGGACCTCGATCACGAGCGAGCCGGCGCGCTGCGGCTTGCCGTCGAGATAGTCGACGCGCAGCGCGATCGAGCCGGCCGACGTGAACTTGATCGCGTTGACGAGCAGATTCAGCACGATCTGCCGCGTGCGCACCGGGTCGATCAGCACGCGCAGCCCGGGCGGGCATGCGAGTTCGAGCGTCAGGTCCAGCTTTTTCTCGTCGATGCGCCAGCGCACCATGTCGGCGCTGCGCCGCACCCACGGTTCGACGTCCGTGGGTTCGGGCGCGAGCGTCACGTTGCGCGATTCGAGGCGCGAGTAGTCGAGGATGTCGTCGAGCAGCGTCAGCAGCGATTCCGACGCGGCCACCGCCGCGTCCGCGCGGCCGGCCTGCTTCGGCGGCAGCTTCGAGCGTTGCAGCAGTTCCAGCGACGACAGGATCGTGTGCATCGGCGTGCGGATCTCGTGGCTGATGAACGCGAAGAACATCGCCTTGTCGCGTTCGTTGCGCACCGCCGCGACGCGCGAACGCCAGGAAACGAATGCGATCGCCAGCAACGCGAGCAGGCAGGCGCCGGCCGCCGTGACTTCCCAGCGCCGGTAATAGAGGATCGAGTGCAGCGACGGCTTGCCGTAGTCGGTCGATTCGATCCACTGGCGGGAAATGGCCTCGGCGTCACGCGCCGGGATCGCCGCGAGCGACTTGTCGAGAATCGACGCAAGAACCGGCAGGTCGCGGCGCGTCCCGATCGCGAGCGCATAGGGGTTGTCCGGCAGGCCGCCTGCCACGAACAGCTTGTCGTGGTATTGCCGTTGCAGCGGCGGCAGGATCGCCATGTCGGGGCCGATCGCGACATCCGCGCGGCCGTCGGCGACGGCCTCGAGCGCGTCGCGCTCATCGGGGTAGGTCAGCAGGGTCATCGGGAGGGTGCTGTGGCGGAGCGCGACTTCCAGTGCGCCGCCGCCCTTGACCGCGACACGCCGGCCGGCGAGATTGCGGGCCTCGACGAACAGCGTCTGGTGCCCGGATGCCACGACGAAGACCGTACCGACGAAATAGGGGCGGCTGATGATGACGCGGCTGCGGAGCTTGCTCGGGTCGCCGTGCGCCGCCTCGTCGGACGCGCTGCGCCACGTCATGTCGGGAATGATGTCGATCAGGTCGGTGCGCAGTGCATCAGGCGAGTTGCGCCACGTGAGCTCGTCGACATACTCGAAGCGCAAGCCGCTGATCTTCGCGATGGCATCGAGAAATGACGGCACCACGCCGACGACCTTGCCGTTCTCGCGAAATTCGAACGGGGGCCATGTCGGATCGGCGCGGGTCCGCACGACGGGGTGCGCGGCGATCCAGGCTTTTTCTTTCGCGGTGAACGGCGGTGCGTCGGCCGCCCGTCCGGGCGCCGGCATCAGCCCGATCATCATGCCGATCAGGACGGCGCGCCCCTTCACACTCACCATGTTCACGTCCTTCCCTCGCGTTGTCGGCCGGCTTGCAATGAACCGGCATCGTTGTTCGAGCGGTTGCGGCGGCGTCGGCCCGCTTCGACGTCGCGGTTCCCGTCCGGCGTGGCACCCGGCGGCCGGATCCGCATCGGCCGCCGCGACGAGCGCGAGCACCGTCTAAAAACGGGCCAGCCATCATAGGTCGCGGACAGGGGAAGCGCAACGCCGTCTTGCTGCTGGGAGACCCGGTCGAACGAGCCTGTCCGGTTTGGCCGGCGGGGTTAAAAAACAGCCGAAAAACCGGTAATCTCATCCCAATAAACAACGGCATCGATGGCGGCCCGCGACGACGAGCGGCGTGGCGCAGCCAATCGGAGCCGAACCGGAATAAAGAAAGGGTTAGCAATGAGGCCAGAGCACCAGTCGATCCAGGTCGTGATCCTAGACGACCACGCCGTCGTCCAGCACGGGATCGCCAGTTACCTGGCGGAGAAGACCGGCATTCAGGTCGCGGCGAGTTTCGCGAAATCGCGCGACCTGATCCGCTGGCTCGAGGCGAATCACGCCGATGTCGTGCTGCTCGACTACACGCTCGGCCCCGGCGAGATCGACGGCCTCAACCTCGTCAAACTCGTCAATACGCGCTTTCCGGATAGCCGGATTCTGATGACGTCGAGCAGCGATACGCCAGCGACCGTGAACATGACGATGCGCGCGGGTGCGCTCGGCTTTTTCGGCAAGAGCGAGAATCTCAGCGAGCTCGCGCATGCGATTCGTGTCGTGGCGAGCGGCCGTTCCTATATCAGCGCCGAACTGGCGGACCGCATCATGGCGGGCTCGGCGCCCGACCCGCGCGCGGCCGAGCCGAAGCCCGCGAGCGGCGAGAGCGCACCGCCGTCCGACGCGGGCCTGTCCACCGACCTGGGGCTGAGTCCGCGCGAACACGAAGTGCTGCGCTGTTATCTCGCGGGGCTGTCCGTGTCGGACATCGCGTTGAAGTTTTCCCGCAGCCGCAAGACGATCAGCGCCCAGAAGCAATCGGCGTTTCGCAAGCTCGGCATCCGCAACGATGCCGAACTGTTCGCATCCCGCAAGCTGATCGAGGAAGGACGGACGGGCTGAGCGGTGCGTCGCGGCGTTGTTGCCCGCGACGCGCGCGCCGGTTGTGCGGACGATCGCCGCTGCGCGATCGGCGCGGCGCGGCCGGCTTGCCGCGAGCGGTTGCGCCCGCATCGTCCCGCTTCCGGAATCCACGACGAGCGGACCGAATGCCCGCATCCGCGCTTCGCTGCGGTGTCCGTAACGTCGCGATCGCGCCGGTGCGTCATCGCGTCCGATGCAGCGTTGCGCGAGGGGCGCTAACATGGGCCGGTGCAATGCATCGCGCGCCGGCCGCCGTGCCGCATGCGACGCACGCACGGCGGCGGCTCGGCCGGCCGCCCGCATCGACAACAATTCACCGGAGTACATGACAGCATGGCTTTCTACAAGACCCTCATCGCAGCAACCGTCCTCGCATCGAGCGTCAGCGCACACGCGCAGATCGCCGGTGCGCAGCCGCTCAGCGTGACCGTCGAGCAATCGCAGGCGCTGCTCGAAGGCTGGAGCGTGAAGAAGAGCGTGCTCGGCAAGGCCGTCTACAACGACCAGAACCAGAAGGTCGGCAGCGTCCGCGACCTGATCGTCGCGCCGGACGGCTCGGTGTCGGCGGCGATCGTGTCGGCCGGCGGTTTCCTGGGCGTGGCCGCGCATGACGTCGCGGTGCCGATCGCGTCGCTGGATGTGCACAACGGCAACATCTACCTGCCGGGCGCGACCAAGGAGGCGCTGAAGGCAACGCCCGCGTTCCAGTACGCGAAGGTGCCGACGCCGCCGAAGCCGAAGAAGGTCGACGACAAGCACTGATCGTCACCGCCCGGCGCGGCATGCGCCGGGCTCGCCGCCCGCGCGCCCGCGGGCGCTCAGGCCGCTGGGGCCGGCTCGTCCTGCCAGGTTCCGCCGAAGACGGGCGCGACCGGCCCGCTCAGGAATACGCTGCCGGCGCCGTCCCAGCGCACCGTCACGTCGCCGCCGTCGCATTCGACGCGCACCGACGCATCCAGCAGCCCGCGCCGGATGCCGTTCACGACCGCCCCGCACGAACACGATCCCGACCCGAGCGGTACGCCGCCGCCGCGCTCCCAGATGCGCAGGCGAATATGCGCGCGATCGATCACCTGGACGAAATGCACGTTGGTTTTCTGCGGAAACAGCGGATGCGTTTCGAGCGGCGGGCCGAGCGCCTCGACGTCGATCGTGCGCAGATCGTCGACGAAGAACGTGCAGTGCGGATTGCCCATGTTGCACGCGGCCGGTGCGCCGGGCAGCGGCAGCGCGAGGGTATCGAGCGCCTCGGCGACCGGCACGTCCCGCCAGCCGGTGAGCGGCACGCCCATCTCGACGGTGATCCGGTCGTTCGCGTCCGCCGAGCAGACGAGATATCCGCGCGCGGTGCGCAGCACGAGCGACGACAGGCCGGTTTCCCGCATCAGTTGCCACGCGACGCCGCGCGTCGCGCTGCCGCAGGTGGCGAGCGGCGAGCCGTCGGCGTTCCAGAACGCGACGCGCGCGGCCGCGTCGTCGCAGTCCGACACGACCGCGAGCTGGTTGAAGCCGATGCCGCGCCGCCGGTCGCCCATTTGCCGGGCGAGACGGCCGTCGATGGCGTGCGCGGTGCCGCGCAGGTCGACGATGGCGAAGTCGTCGCCGTTCGCGTGCATTTTCTGAAATCCGATCGGCATGGCGATTCCGGTATCGAGACAGGCGAACACTGTATGGTGCACGGCGGCCGGGATCAATGCCGCGATGCCGCGCAGGGTGGGGCGCGGGGCTGCGCCCGTGCCGGAGGGGGCGGCGCGCCGGCCGCCTGATGCGAACGTCGCGTCGACGCCGACGGTGTCCGTCATGCACGGCTTGGGGCGCCTCCCGATTCCGAATGAAATCGTAAGACATGTAATGTAAATGAAAGATCGATCCGGATCTGCCCGCCGTCGTGACTCCCGCGCTCTCGCGAGATGAATCCGACCCTCCGCCACGCGTCATTCCCGCTTTCAACGGCAACACCACATGGAACAATTCGTCGATTCGATCAACGGTGTCATCTGGAGCCCCGCGCTCATCTTTCTCTGCCTCGCCGCCGGGCTGTATTTTTCGCTGCGCACGCGCTTCGCGCAGGTCCGCCACTTCATCGAGATGCTGCGGCTGATGCGCGGCAGCAAGGCGTCGGCGGAAGGCGTGTCGTCGTTCCAGGCGCTGGCGATGTCGCTGTCGGGGCGCGTCGGCACCGGCAACATCGCGGGCGTCGCGACGGCCATCACGTTCGGCGGCCCCGGCGCGATGTTCTGGATGTGGCTCGTCGCCTTCCTCGGCGCGAGCACCGCGTTCGTCGAATCGACGCTGTCGCAGATCTACAAGGTGCGGCGTGAAGGGCAGTATCGCGGCGGCCCCGCGTATTACATCGAGAAGGGGCTCGGCATCCGCTGGTATGCGGTGGCGTTCGCAATCGCCACCGTGCTCGCCTGCGGGCTGCTGCTGCCGGGCGTGCAGGCGAACGGGATTTCCGCCGCGATCGAGAATTCATTCGGTATCGCGAAGCCCGTCACCGGCGCGGTGCTCGTGCTGCTGCTCGGCCTCATCATCTTCGGCGGTGTGAAGCGGATCGCGCGCGTCGCCGAAATCGTCGTGCCGTTCATGGCGCTCGGCTACATCCTGATCGCGTGCGTCGTGATCGCGCTCGACATCGAGCGCCTGCCGGGCGTCGTCAGGCTGGTGTTCGAGAGCGCGTTCGGCTTCGAGGCCGGCTTCGGCGCGGTGCTCGGTATGGCGATCCAGTGGGGCGTGAAGCGCGGCGTCTATTCGAACGAGGCGGGGCAGGGCACGGGCCCGCACGCGTCGGCCGCCGCCGAGGTCACGCACCCGGCGCAGCAGGGGCTCGTGCAGGCGTTCTCCGTCTATGTCGATACGCTGTTCGTCTGTTCGGCGACGGGTTTCATGATCCTCATCACCGGCGCCTACAACGTGGTCGCACCGAACGGCCGCGCGCTGTTCTCGGGCGCGGCCGGCATCGAGGCCGGCCCCGGCTATACGCAGATGGCCGTCGAATCGGTGCTGCCCGGCTTCGGAGCGGCATTCGTCGCGATGGCGCTGTTCTTCTTCGCGTTCACGACCATCCTCGCGTACTACTACATCGCGGAAACCAACGTCGCCTACCTGAGCCGCGCGCGCAGCAGCGCCGCCGGCACGTTCGCGCTGCGCGCGGTGATCCTGCTCGCGACGTTGTACGGCGCGGTGAAGAGTGCCAGTGTCGCGTGGGCGCTCGGCGACATCGGCGTCGGGTTGATGGCGTGGCTGAACCTCGTCGCGATCCTGCTGCTGCAGAAGCCGGCGCTCAAGGCATTGCGCGACTACGAGGCGCAGAAGCGCGCGGGGCGCGAGCCGTCGTTCGACCCGGCCGCGCTGGGCATTGCGAATGCGACCTTCTGGGAGAAACCGGCGGCGGCGAGCGGCGCGCGCGCGGCCGAGCCGGTCGCGGCTGTCGAGCGGCAATCGTAGCGGCAATCGTAGCGGCGCATTTCGCGGGCGCGGAGCCGGCCGCGAATGCGGCTCCGCGCGACGCGCGATGCAGCCGCTTCATCCCGCGGCCGGCACGTCCGTTGCCGGCCGTTTTGCATCGTGCCGCGCGTGGGCGCCTGGCTAGTTGTCGTCGGCTTTGGGCAGCGCATCCAGGCGGTCTTCCGTCACGAGCCAGCGGCATCGCTCGGGCTCGCCCGAGTCGCGACACTCGCTCACCTTGTGGTCGACCCAGACCCGCTCCTCGACACGCAAACTCCGGGCCCGAGCTTCATCGTTGTTCTGCGCGTAGCGCGACAGAATGCGCCGGTAGCTGTCGTTGAGCGCCTGATCGGCGCGCCGATAGAGCCAGTTGAACGGGCGTGCGGGATCGAATGACGGGAAGTCGGCGAGCGGGAAACTGTCGTCCGGGTTATCGGAGTACCAGCCGTTGGCCACGCCCGCGATCATCTTCACCGATCGCTGCGAAGCGGGAAGCACGAATATGGAATTCCACGTCAGGACCATCCAGGCATGGTCGCCCCGCGTATCCAGAATGCGCACGTTGACCAGCTTGACCGGGCTTCCGTTTTCCCGCACATGAACCGCGGCGCAAGGCCCCACCACGAACTGTTCGCTCTCCTCGAACCGCGCGACGCAACGGCCGGGCGGAGGCAGCGACGTCTTGGTGATTCGACCGAAGTTGTCCTTGCCGGCATCGTTGTCGGTCACTTTCACGAGCATGGAGACGCGTGGCGAATGCTCGTCGACATGAACGGCTTCGACGTCGAGATGAAGCGTGGATTCCGCCAGCGCATTCGCGGAGAAAAGCGCGCAGATACCGGCGAGCGTCGATACGGCGAGTCGAGTGAAGTCCATGGACGAAGTCGAGAGGTCGAAAAGAATGAAATGGCGCGTTGGCGAGCGCCTGGCGATCTTAATTCGCGCGGGCCGGACTTTCAAAGTATCGGGGCATGCGGCTCGCGCCGTTGCCCGGGCGAGCCGCCCGAATGAGCGACACACGCCGGCCGTTGCGACGGGGACGGGGGCGGACATCACGCAAGCGGCGCGAAACGCAGGCAGGCAAACCGACGCTTCCGCGCGAGCGCACGGCCGCATCTACGTAATACTACGTAGCCCCGCATACGTAGTTATCCGCTTGTAAGCCGCCCCCGTCGCGCGGAATACTACGGCCCATTGTCGCGGCCTTTGCGAGGTCGCGGCACGACGCATCGACGTCACGCGTGTGCGGCCCCGCGCCGCATGCCATCTAAAACCACATTGGAGACCAGGAGACGCCATGAATCGGGCTTCCAGTACCCTGCTCTGGATTGCGGTCGCGCTGCTCGGCGCGTTCGCGTTCGGTACGATTGCACTCGCTCACGGCGAGCGCGTCAGTGCCCTCTGGATCGTGATCGCCGCAGTCTGCGTGTATCTGATCGCGTATCGCTTCTACAGCCGTTTCATCGCCAGCAAGGTCATGCAGCTCGACGGGCTGCGGATGACGCCGGCCGTCAAGTACAACGACGGCCTCGACTACGTGCCGACCAACAAGTACGTGCTGTTCGGCCATCACTTCGCCGCGATCGCCGGCGCCGGCCCGCTCGTCGGGCCTGTGCTCGCCGCGCAGATGGGCTACACGCCCGGCATGCTGTGGATCCTGGCCGGCGTCGTGTTCGCCGGCGCGGTGCAGGACTTCATCGTGCTGTTCATCTCGACGCGCCGCGACGGCCGCTCGCTCGGCGATCTCGTCAAGATGGAGCTCGGCACGGTGCCCGGCGTGATCGCGCTGTTCGGCGCGTTCCTGATCATGGTGATCATCCTTGCGGTGCTCGCGCTGATCGTCGTGAAGGCGCTGACCAATTCGCCGTGGGGCACGTTCACCGTCGCCGCGACGATTCCGATCGCGCTGTTCATGGGCGTCTATACGCGCTACATCCGTCCGGGCCGCATCGGCGAAGTGTCGGTCATCGGCTTCATCGGGCTGATGGCGGCGATCGCGTTCGGCCAGAACGTGGCCGCATCGCCGACGTTCGCCGCGTGGTTCACGTTCACCGGCACGCAGCTCACGTGGATCCTGATCGGCTACGGCTTCGTGGCCTCGGTGCTGCCGGTGTGGCTGCTGCTCGCGCCGCGCGACTACCTGTCGACGTTCCTGAAGATCGGCACGATCCTCGGCCTCGCGATCGGCATCCTGGTCGTCGCGCCCGAACTGAAGATGCCCGCGCTGACGAAGTTCGTCGACGGCTCGGGCCCGGTGTGGTCGGGCGGCCTGTTCCCGTTCCTGTTCATCACGATCGCATGCGGCGCGGTGTCGGGCTTCCACGCGCTGATCTCGTCGGGCACGACGCCGAAGCTGATCGACAACGAAACCAACGCGCGCTTCATCGGCTACGGCGCGATGCTGATGGAATCGTTCGTCGCGATCATGGCGCTGGTGGCCGCATGCGTGATCGAGCCGGGCATCTACTTCGCGATGAACGCGCCGGCCGCCGTGCTCGGCTCGACGCCGGAAGCCGTCGCGAACACCGTCACGCAGTGGGGCTTCGTGCTGACGCCGGACATGCTCACGCAGACCGCGAAGGCCGTCGGCGAGACGACGATCATCGCGCGGGCGGGCGGCGCGCCGACGCTGGCCGTCGGCATGGCGCACATCCTGCACCAGGTGATCGGCGGCGAAGCGATGATGGCGTTCTGGTATCACTTCGCGATCCTGTTCGAGGCGCTGTTCATCCTGACGGCCGTCGACGCCGGCACGCGCGCGGGCCGTTTCATGCTGCAGGACCTGCTCGGCACGTTCCACCCGGCGCTCAAGCGCACCGAGTCGCTGCCCGCGAACCTGGTCGCCACCGGGCTGTGCGTGGCCGCGTGGGGCTACTTCCTGTACCAGGGGGTGGTCGATCCGCTCGGCGGCATCAACACGCTGTGGCCGCTGTTCGGCATCTCGAACCAGATGCTTGCCGCGATCGCGCTGGTGCTCGGCACCGTCGTGCTGTTCAAGATGAAGCGCGAGCGCTATGCGTGGGTGACGATCGTGCCGACCGCGTGGCTGCTGATCTGCACGCTGACCGCCGGCTGGCAGAAGATTTTCGACGCGAACCCGAAGGTCAGCTTCCTCGCGCACGCCGCGAAGCTGCAGGCCGCGGTGGACGAGGGCAAGGTGCTCGCACCGGCGAAGTCGATCGCGCAGATGAAGCGGATCATCTTCAACGACTACATCGATGCGGCGCTGGCCGGGCTGTTCATCTTCGTCGTCGTGAGCATCGCGGTGTACGGCGTGATCGCCGTGCTGCGCGCGCGCCGCGAGTCGAAGCCGACCGTGCGCGAGACGCCGTACGAAGCGATGCCGGCCGCGCAGGCGCTCGGCAGCGGACGTTGACGGGAGGCCGCGATGTTCAGCGATCTTGGCAGCGACCTGCGCAGCGCGGGGCGTTACCTCGGGCAGGCGTTGCGGCTGATGGTCGGCCTGCCCGACTACGACACCTACGTCGCGCACATGCGCGCCACCCATCCGGACCGCGAGCCGATGACGTACGAGGCGTTTTTCCGCGAGCGTCAGAATGCGCGGTACGGGTCGGGGGCGGGGAAGTGCTGTTGAGCGGCTGAAACGGCACGAACGAAGCAAACAGGCGTCATGGCGTGCTGCCATGGCGCCTTTTTTCATTTCGGCATGACGCCGGCAGCGGACTTCGCCGGGCTACGCCGCGGCCGGATACGGCGGGTTCATCGGCGAATCGGGTGAGTTCGGCATGGGCCGGTGCCGTCCGGAACCTCGGGTTAGCGATACGCGCTTCAGGGGGCTGACAGCAGGGACGAGATCGTTCGCGCGGCCAGAAAAGCCCGGCTCAAAGGGCTGTGGACATGCTGGTGGCCGTCGCGCAGGCAGTGCGGCACAGGAGGCGCGCCGGGATCGGCGGGGGCGCGCGATGGGAGGGATGGGAGAGATGAGAAGGAGGGAGGGACCGAAGTCGAACCTGCTGCAAACCAGTCGGTCCCCCGCGATTGAAAATGGTCGGTGTCGACGGAACCGGCAGCGGCCCGCTTCACGACCTTCGATCTACCGCTTCAATCCCTCCGAACCTGCGACGAATTCAGCTCGGCGTCAGGCCGAGAGTTCGCCGCGGACGATTGCCGCGCCCGCGCTCAGCGCATTCAGCTTGCCTCTTGCGACCTGACGGGGCAGGGGCGCCATGCCGCAGTTCGTGCACGGATAGAGCTTGTCGGCATCGACGAACCGAAGCGCCTTCCGAAGGGTGTTGGCAACTTCCTCCGGCGTTTCGATGTTTTCGGTCGCGACGTCGATGGCCCCTACCATCACTTTCTTGCCGCGGATGAGTTCGATCAGGTCGATCGGAACGTGCGAGTTGTGGCATTCCAGCGAAACGATGTCGATACTGGATTGCTGCAGCTTGGGGAAAGACTCCTCATACTGGCGCCACTCGGACCCGAGCGTCTTTTTCCAGTCGGTGTTGGCCTTGATGCCGTAGCCGTAGCAGATATGCACGGCGGTTTCGCATTTCAGCCCTTCAATCGCCCGTTCCAGGGTAGCGACGCCCCAGTCATTCACCTCGTCGAAGAAGACGTTGAATGCCGGTTCGTCGAACTGGATGATGTCGACGCCCGCGGCCTCCAGCTCCCTGGCTTCCTGATTGAGGATCTTCGCGAATTCCCACGCCAGCTTTTCGCGGCTCTTGTAGTGGTTGTCGTAGAGCGTATCGATCATCGTCATCGGACCCGGCAGCGCCCATTTGATGGGTTGCGTGGTTTGCTGACGCAGGAATTTGGCGTCTTCGACGAACACCGGCTTCTGGCGGCTCACTTCGCCCACGACGGTCGGAACGCTCGCGTCATAGCGGTCGCGGATTCTGACGGTCTCGCGCTTTTCGAAGTCGACGCCGCTGAGGTGCTCGATGAACGTGGTGACGAAGTGCTGACGGGTTTGCTCGCCGTCGCTGACGATGTCGATGCCCGCGTGCTGCTGCTCCTGCAGCGACAAACGCAGGGCGTCCTGTTTGCCCTCGATCAATTCTTCGTCCTGCAATTTCCAGGGCGACCAGAGTTTTTCAGGTTGCGCGAGCCAGGAAGGTTTGGGCAGGCTGCCGGCGGTCGAGGTGGGCAATAACTTTTTCATGACAAATGAATTCGCGTATCCTGGTTGATTAAAGAGCGTAATTGGCAGCCCATTGCTCAAGCGTAGTCTTGTACGGCTTGATGAAATGTTCTTCTGTAAATTTGCCCTGCTTGACGGCTAACTGGCTGCGCTCTTCCCGGTCATAGACAATTTGCGTCAACGAATAATCCTGGTGCTTCAGGCTCGGCTGATAGAACCGCCCTGCCGCGGAATTGGCATTGTAAATCTCGGGCCGGTAGATTTTCTGGAACGTTTCCATCGTGCTGATGGTGCCGATAAGCTCGAGATTGGTGTAGTCGCCAAGCAGGTCGCCGCGGAAATAAAAGGCCAGGGGCGCGACGCTGTTCGGCGGCATGAAATAGCGAACCTGCAGGCCCATTTTCTCGAAATACTGATCGGTCGAGGAAAACTCGTTTTGCCGATACTCGACGCCCAGCACCGGGTGCTGATTTTCAGTCCGGTGATAGGTCTTGCTGCTCGACGCGCTGATGCAGATGACCGGCGGCTTGTCGAAGCGCTCTTTGTAGGTGTCCGAGTTTATGAAATGCTTGAACAGCTTGCCGTGCAGATCGCCGAAATCGTCCGGGGTGCTGAAGGTGGACTTGTTGTTGTTGTACTCCGGCAGCAGTACGCTGAAGTCGTAATCGCGCACGTAAGAGGAGAAATTGTTCCCGACGATGCCGTCGATGCGCTCGTTGGTTTGCTTGTCAACGATATTCGTTTTCAGAATCTCGATCAACGGGAATGCGTCGTCGCTGTCCTTGGCGTCGATATTCATTTCCACGGAAATGATCTCGAGCTCGACAGAGTAGCGATCGCCCGTCGGGTTATCCCAGTGCGCCAGATTATTGAACCGATTGTCGATCATCCTCAGGGTGTTGCGCAGGTTCTCCTGGCGGCTCGTTCCCCTGGCCAGATTCGCGAAATTGGTCGTTATACGCGTACTGTCCGACGGATGATAGTTTTCATCGAAACAAATGCTCTTGATGCTGAATGAAAAATCTTTGTTCATGGTGATCTGGCGCCGTAGGTTCCGCTATAAAATCCGAATCTGTTTTTTCGATTCCGGGATTTTAAATCTGGTTAATGCTGTTCCCGCTCGGCAGTCTTTGGGGTGACTATTGCCGGGAGTATGGTTTATTTTATGTCGGACTATCGATTAAAAAAAGTGAATTAATCTCATTGATGCATTAGCTGCATTCATGTTCGGTGGCCGTGTCGATGTGTCCGCGGGCCCGTACCGAAGGCATGCCGCTGGCGTTCGCAGCTTCGACATCCATGGTGGACAGCTGCAAACCGCGGCGGATTGCATCGTGCACATCGATCGCAGCGCCCGATGCGCAGTACTCCATGACGATACGTGCCGGCCTGTGCGGCTCGACGAGCCCGCCTGGCGATCCGTGCCACAACACCCGGGCCAGACGCTTCAAGAAGACGCTCGGGGTCGAAGCCGTTTGCATTGCCAGGGACGAGACCTTTGACGCTGTCGCGGCGCGGCTGCCCGGGTCAATTGAAGGTGAATTCAGGGCCACGCGGCTGCGGGATGACTCCCGTTTCAGGCCGCGACTGCTTCATCGGCGGTGGCCGAGCTTGTATGGCGCGTCAGTTCGATCAGCGGCAGGGCCCGTTGGACCGCCAGTCTGGCGCGCTCGATCAGGGCTTCGTTCTGCAGACGATAGTCCACGAAATCCTTGTCGGTCGCGTAGACGCCCAGCGGCAACGTGCGTGCCTGGAAGAAGCTGAACAGCGGCCGCAGCTGGTGATCTATCACCAGCGCGTGGCGCTCGCTGCCGCCGGTGGCCGCCAGCAGGATCGGCTTGTCAAGCAAGGCATCCTGATCGATGAAGTCGAAGAAGTGCTTGAACAGCCCCGTGTAGGAGCCGCGGAAGACCGGCGTCGTCACCACCAGGACGTCGGCCTGCTCGACCGCGGCAAGTTCCCGCTCGACCGTGTCGGGCAGTTGGGTTCGCCAGACCGCTCCGGCAAGCTGCGGCGCGAGCTGGCCCAGTTCCACCAGGCGCTGTGTGCTCGGGACTTCGTCGGCGATCAGGTCCAGCAGGTGTTCTGCCAGGGCGGCGGACTTGGAGGGGCGTTGCAGCCCGCCGGAAACCGCGACTAAACGGAGTGGACGTGTCATTTTCGCTTCCATATGGATTGATCTGTACGGCGCCGGGCAATCCGCCCGGTCCCGCCCCGGGCCGTCTCCCGCCCACGCCCGTTGCTGCGGGCCGGGCACGCATCGCCAATCCGCCATGTGGGGATGGGCCGGGACGCCGCGGTTCAACGCCGGGACCTGCTCTGGCACCCACACGATCCGGGGTGGTGAACGATGGCCACGGCCGCTCCGAAAAATGCAAAAGAACAATGGAAACGGATGCTACCGAGGGGGGATGATGAAGTAAAATGGTTTTATTTCACGAATCCATGAATACGGATCATCTAAATGCTTGAGCGCATCCACCTCAGCATCGTTCAGCAGGTCGAGAAGCAAGGGTCGCTGACGGCCGCTGCGGGCGTGCTGAACCTGACCCAGTCGGCCTTGAGCCACAGCATGAAGAAGCTGGAGCAGCAACTGGGCACCGACATCTGGCTGCGCGAAGGTCGCAGCCTGCGCCTGACGCAGGCCGGCCAGTACCTGCTGGCGGTTGCGAACCGGGTGCTGCCGCAACTGGACCTGGCCGAAGAGCGCCTGGGCCAGTTCGCGCAGGGCGAGCGCGGTGCGCTGCGCATCGGCATGGAATGCCACCCGTGCTACCAGTGGCTGCTCAAGGTGGTGTCGCCCTATCTGGCCGCGTGGCCCGACGTGGATGTGGACGTCAAGCAGAAGTTCCAGTTCGGCGGGATCGGCGCGCTCTTCGGCTACGAGATCGACCTGCTGGTCACGCCCGATCCGCTGTTCAAGCCGGGACTGAAGTTCGAGCCGGTGTTCGACTACGAGCAGGTGCTCGTCGTGGCCAAGGGCCATGCCCTGGCTTCGGCGGCATACGTGAAGCCTCAGCAGCTGACCCAGGAGGTGCTCATCAGCTACCCGGTGGACATCGAGCGCCTGGACATCTACAACCAGTTCCTGTTGCCGGCTGGCGTCACGCCCAGGCGCCACAAGGCGATCGAAACCACCGACATCATGCTGCAGATGGTGGCCAGCGGTCGCGGGGTGGCTGCCCTGCCGCGCTGGCTGGTCGAGGAATACGCGGTCAAGATGGACGTGGTGCCGGTGCGGCTGGGCGTGCACGGCGTCGCCAAGCAGATCTTCCTGGGGGCGCGCGAGGCGGACACCGCCATCGACTACGTGCGGGCCTTCATCGAACTGTCCCGCCAGCCTGTCACTGCCGCCGCCATCGAGCAAGGAGCCCACTGATGAACACCACCGTCGAACGCAAACCGCTGCCGCTGCCCGGCGGCCACGACAAGGTGCTGCTGCATTCCTGCTGCGCGCCCTGCTCGGGCGAGGTCATGGAGGCCATGCTGGCCTCGGGCATCGACTACACCATCTTCTTCTACAACCCCAACATCCATCCGCTCAAGGAATACGAGCTGCGCAAGAACGAGAACATCCGTTTCGCCGAGCAGTTCGGCGTGCCCTTCGTCGATGCGGACTACGATCGCGACAACTGGTTCGAACGGGCCAGGGGCATGGAGCACGAGCCCGAGCGCGGCGTGCGCTGCACCATGTGCTTCGACATGCGCTTCGAGCGCACGGCGCTGTATGCGCACGAGCACGGCTTTCCGGTGATCACCAGTTCCCTCGGCATTTCGCGCTGGAAGAACATGCAGCAGATCAACGACTGCGGCGTGCGTGCGGCGGCCAGGTACCCCGGCCTGATGTACTGGGAATACAACTGGCGCAAGGGCGGCGGCTCCGCGCGCATGATCGAGATCAGCAAGCGCGAGAACTTCTATCAGCAGGAGTATTGCGGATGCGTGTACTCGCTGCGCGACACGAACCGGCACCGGGTGGAAAGCGGCCGCGAGCGCATCCAGCTGGGCGTGAAGTTCTACGGCGACGAGATGCCGGCGGAAGAATGATGCGCCGCCCGGGTGAGCGACGCCACGCCCGGGCCTCCAGAATGTGTTCAACGGCTTCCGGCCCGCGCGATCGGCGCGGCGTGCCGGAGCGCTCCCGATAGTCGGCAGGCATGGCAAGTCTCTTGATTCACCCAGAAAATCCCGGGTCGGCCGGCAACATCACCGACGCCTATTCGCTGGAAGTCACCGCGAAGGACATTCCCGCGCTGACCGCGGCGGCGCCCCGGCTATTGCCCGCGTCGACGATTTCGATTCCCTATCTGCCGGGCGAGGACAACGACGCGCGACTGGCCGCGGCGCGTGCCGTGCGCAGACTCGGCTTCGAGCCGATGCCGCATTTTTCCGCGCGCCGCATCGGGTCGCTCGCCGAGCTTGACGCGTTCGTCACGCGCGCGGTCGCCGAAGCCGGCGTCGAGCGCTGCTTCGTGATCGCCGGAGATCCGTCCACCCCGATGGGGCCGTTTTCCGACAGTTCCTCGCTGATCGAAACGGGCATTTTCGAGCGCTCGGGCATCAAGGTGGTCGGCGTGGGCGGCCATCCCGACGGCCATCCGGTCATGAGCACGGCCGATCGGTGGGATGTGCTCGAACGCAAGTGCGACAGCATCGCGCGGCGCGGCATGACACCCTTGATCGTCACGCAGTTTGCGTTCGACGCCGACATCGTGCTGACGTGGCTGCAAGCGCTGCGCGAGCGGGGCATTGAACATCCCGTGCGCGTGGGCGTGCCGGGCCCGGCGGGCATCGCGGTGCTTGCGCGCTACGCCGCATTGTGCGGCGTCAGCGCATGCGCATCGATGTGGTCCAAGTACGGTGTCTCGATCGGCAAGCTGTTCGGCACGGCCGGGCCGGATCGTTTTGTCGATCGTCTGGCCACCGGCCTGACGCCGGCGCATGGCAAGGTGAGCCTGCATTTCTTCCCGTTCGGCGGCATCGCCCAGTCGCTGAAGTGGATCGAGCAGTACCGCTCCCGCGCCGAGCCGCCGCGCGCCTGATCGCCGGCCGAAGCCGGCCCGTTTGCGGCGCGTCCTCGCATCGGCGATTGCCCCGCCTGTTCGAATGCCTGCCCGTGCGCGCGGCCGTCAGTCGTTGTCGTGACGGAGCGCGAGAACGGCCGCGGCGCCCGCGGCGAGCGCGATCGCGGTCAGGGCGACGGCGAAGCCGGTTGCGCCGGCCGTGAAGCCGACGCGATCGATCGCGTAGCCGGTCATCACGGGCATCAATCCCGCCGGCAGGTAGCCGCCGATGTTCATGACGGCGTTCGCCTCGGCGCGCCGGGCGTCCGATACGTGCAGGCCGATCCGCTGCGGCTGACGATCGTGCGCAAGCTGATGCTGGAATCCGAGGCCTACGATCATCCGTGCGGCTGGTTCGGCTTCGACCGCCCGAAATCGTCGCTCACCCATCATTTCAAGGCGCTGCGCGACGCCGGCGTGCTGCGCCAGCGTCAATACGGGCTCGAGCGGCGCAGCCGCGTGCGCACCGAAGATCTCGACCTGCGCTTTCCCGGGCTGCTGCGGCTCGTGGCCGAGTGGGCGCCGCCGGCAGGCGTCGACGATTGACGGCTGCGGCGCCGCGGGTCACGGCGCTGTTCCTCGCCCGGCCGGGCGCGCACGGCATCCGTTCGTTTGCCGGCGCGCAGCGCGGCCCCTGCATTCGGCCGGTATCATAGGGCCCATTTATCCCGTTCCGATCAACCCGCGCAGGAGGATCCCGTCGTGCATGCCGGTGAGCGTTTCAACAGCATTACCCATCTCGTCGGCGCAGTGCTGTCGGTGGCGGGACTGGCGACACTGGTGACGATGGGGGCGCTCGCGGGCGATGCGTACAAGGTGGTGAGCTTCAGCGTCTACGGCGCGATGCTCTGCGTGCTCTACGCGATCTCGACGCTTTATCACAGCGTGCGCAAGCCCCGTCTTAAAGCCATTCTGCAGAAGTGCGACCACTCGGCGATCTACCTGCTGATCGCCGGCAGCTACACGCCGTTCACGCTGGTCACGTTGCGGGGCCCGTGGGGCTGGTCGCTGTTCGGCGTGAGCTGGGGGCTGGCCGTGCTCGGCATCGTGCAGGAGCTGACGCTCGGGCGGCGCACGCGCATGCTGTCGATGATCCTCTACGTGCTGATGGGCTGGCTCGCGCTCGTCGCGGTGCGTCCGCTGCTCCATGCGCTGCCGCCGGTCGGCACCGCGTGGCTCGTGGCCGGCGGACTGATCTACAGCGCGGGGATCTACTTCTTCATCAACGACGAACGCATCCGCCACGGGCACGGTATCTGGCATCTGTTCGTGCTGGCCGGCAGCCTGTGCCAGTTCGTCAGCGTCGCGATGTATGTCGCGTGAAGCCGGCCGGGGTGTCGACCCGGTGACGGCGGGCGCGTTGGCCGGCGCGTACGTTACCGGCGCGATGCGGCGCGCAGCGGCGCGGCCGCCTCGCCGGTCGCCCGCGTCGTAAGCCACCACGTCGCCGCGGCGAGCGCCGACACGCCGGCCGCCATGCCCAGCGTTACCCGCATCGCGGCCGGAAACGGCTGCAGCGTCGCGATGCACGCCCCGAAGATCGCCACGCCGAGCGCCGATCCGCTCTGCCGCGCCGCGTTCAGCGCGGCCGCCGCCACGCCGGCGCGACGCCGGTCGACCGTCCCGAGTGCAGGCGAGGTCGCGGCCGGCGAGATGAAGCCCGATGCGAAGCCGATCGCGAGCATCGGCAGGACGGCGCGCCACGCCGGGGTCGTCGCGCCGAGGCCCGTCATGCCGAGTGCGCCGGCCGCATAGAAGGCGAACGCCGCGCACATCGTGCCGCGTGCGCCGAAGCGCGCCACGAGCCGCCCCGAGCACAGTCCGCCGAGCGCGACCATCGCGGTCATCGGCAGGAACGCGAGCCCCGTGTCGATCGGGCTCGCGCCGCGGATTTGCCGGTAGAACAGGCTGAGCACGAACAGCAGGCCGTAGAACACGAACGCCGACGCCATCGACACGCAGGTCGATCCCGCGAACAGCCGGTTGCGGAAGAACGCGAGCGGCAGCATCGGTTCGCGGCGCCGCGCCTCGATCGCAAGGAACGCGACCCACGTAGCGACGCTCGTCACCGCACCGGCGACGATCGGCGCCGAGCGCCAGCCGAGCGACGGGCCCTCGATCAGCGTGCCGATCAGCGCCGCGATCGCGACGATCGCCGTCGCCTGGCCGCCCCAGTCGAAATGCCGCGACGGATCGACGGCGGCGCGCGCGACCGTGCGGCCGAGCCAGATGCCGGCGAGCCCGAGCGGCAGGTTCACGAAGAAGAGGCTGCGCCACCCGAACAGCTGGATCAGCAGGCCGCCGATCAGCGGGCCCGACGCCATCGCGATGCCGCCGCAGCCCATCCACAGGCCGATCGCCGACGCGCGCGCGGCCGGTTCGGGGAACGCCCGGTTGATCAGCGCGAGCGAGCAGGGCACCAGCAGCGCGCTGCCGACCCCTTGCAGCGCGCGGGCCAGCGCGAGCGCGGGGAGGGTCGGCGCGACGCCGCACAGTGCGGACGCCGCGACGAAGACCGCGAGCCCCGCGACATAGACGTTCCGGTCGCCGAGCCGGTCGCCGAGCGTGCCGCCCGTCATCAGCAGGCTCGCGAACGCGAGCGTGTACGCGTTCACGATCCACTGCAGGCCGGCGACGCGGCTGCCGAACGTGTGGGCGATGTCGAGGAGCGCGACGTTGACGATGGACGCGTCGAGCAGCACGAGCGTGTAGCTCACGCAGGTCGCGGCGAGCACGCGGCGCGCCGCGGCGCGGTTCGGTGCGGCGGCCGTCATGGGCGCTCGGGCGCCGGCGCGGCGGCTCGCAGCGCGAGGAAGCCGACCCAGCCCCAGTACACGCGATGATGCGCGATCAGCCCGTCGCGCAGGTCCATCACTTCGACGAGATCGACCTGGTCGCCGTCCGGCGTGGCGCGCGGATATTCCCACGTGAGCTGGCGGCCGTTCGAGAAGAACAGCCCGGTGCGGTACCAGCGTCCGAGCCTGTTGCCGGGGTTGCGCAGGCCGGCCGCGAAGAACTCGCCGATCGCGGCCTTGCCGTGCAGCACGCCGGAGCCGTGAGCGGGCAGCGTGACGACGACCAGCGGGGTTTCGAGCACCGCATCGTCGGCGTACAGCGCCATCAGCGCGTCGAGGTCGCGCGCGACCACGGCCGCGTGCCAGCCTTCGTAAATGTGCCGGGCGTTGGCCTCGGCGTCGGCGTGTGTCATGGCGGATTCCGGGAAGTGTCGATAACGGAACCCACTGTACGGGCGCGTCGCCGCGCGACGTTTCACGTCGACCCGAAACATGGATGCCGCCCCGGCGCGGGCGGCCGCGTGCCGGCTCTTAGCCGGCCAGCACGTCGAGATTGAGCACGTACGACTTGCCGATCCACACCGCGCAATCGCGATGGTCGCGCAGTTCGTCGTTCGTGTTCGGATGCAGGAAGATGTCCAGCGCGCCGTGGTTCAGCACGAGCCACGGCACGATGTCGTCGAATCGTGCGGCGTCGAACGCGATCTGATACGACCAGGCCGGATGCGGACCGACGAGGCGTTCGTGAAACCGGCCGAGCTCGATGACGGCGCCGAACCGCGCGTCGACGACCTGGCGAAACGCCCAGGCCGCATCGCGGCTGTCGGCATCGAAATAGACGTGCGCGTGCCAACTGTCGATGGCGGTGGTGTCGAGGGCGGCCATGAAAGGACTCGATGAAAAAGGGAAGGCGGAAGGCGCCGTGCGAAACGGCCGATGGGGGATTATCGCGCGTCCGTGCCGCATGCGTCGTGCCGCCATCCGGCGCGCCGGAGCGCCGGCTTGTCCTGCATCGGAAAATCCGTTCGTTCCGGCGAGGCCTGCTGGCGGCATCCGCACGCGCGATATCACGCCGGAAGCCTTGCCGGCACGGGCGCCGGGCGCGACCGTCCCGGCAACACGTCATTTCGGAAATGGCAAAAGCGGTGCGGGCGCTGCCTCGGTGCGTCCGGAAAAACACGATCAGTGCGTTGAATGAAATGAAGAAAGTCCGTTTCGAAGGGAGGGGCGAACGATGCGGCGCGCGCGTCGAATCTCGAAGCTGAAAATATCCATTGCGGATTCGGCTATTCAAGCGGAAAGCGGCGCGACATACGATGGCTTCAACGCATCGTCAAAAGCGATCGATGCAGGGACAACCATCTGGAGGCCACTATGCGATCCCTCGTTCCCGTTGCTGTTCTTTCCTGCGCACTCGTTGCGCTGCCCACCGTCGGCTTTGCGCAATCGGCTTTCCCCGACGCGGCGCCGCATGCCGCGCCGCTGAACTGGTCCTCGGCGCGCGCCGAGACCGACGTGCAACTGATGCAGATGACGCGCGCCGGCTACCGTGCGACGTCGGCCGGCAACCAGAACTATCCGCTCGCGATGCAGCGTGCGCTCGAACGCGTCTACAACCCGGCGCCGGACCGGTCGCGCGAGGAGCGGGCCGAGATGGAAGCGCGCGTCGCGCGCGATACGCAGGGCGGCCACCCGGTCAAGGCGTTCTTCGTGAAGACCGCGTACTACCTGAAGGGCGAGAACACGTTCTGATGCAGGAGACGAGCATGGCTTGCCAGATCCGATTCGCCGGCGTCGTGCGTGCGTCCGCGCGGCGCCGGCTGCCGGTCGCGCGGGCGGCGCTGCAAAGCGACGACGGGCGCGGTGTGCGGCGTCGCGCGGCACACGACCGCGATGCGGGCCGGGGCGCCGTCGCGTGCGGCGTGGCACGGCCGGCTGTCGCGGTGAGCGAGGCGCCCGCGAGCGGGAGCCGATCGTGAAGGCCGGCCGGAAACACCGCCGCCACCCGCCGCTGACCCGCGAATGGCTGCTGCCGCTGCCGCCCGCGTATGCGCGCGACATCTCGCTGAAATGCCACATGGCGCTCGTCGCGCTGCGCGGCGAGCACGGCAACGCGGCGCAACTGATGCGGTTGCGCACGAGCGTCTACCTGGTGTTTCTCGCGCTCGACGATGCGGTGTGCGCCGATGCGGACATCGACCTGTGCGTCGACGCGGAGCGCGCGCTCGATGCGGGCGTGGCGCGCGCGGCGCAAAGCGGCGCGTGGACGCTGGACGACGACGAGTGCGCGGTGCTCGAGCCTGTCCTCGCGGCGAACGACACGTGCGTCGCGACGCTCACGCGGCGTCGGCTGGCCGAGCTGTGGGAGCACGTCTGCGCGTTCGCGTCGAGCGGCCAGCCTGCGCTCGTCGCGGGCGCGGCGGAACGGATGCGCCTGCATACGGCGCAGTCGCTCGCGGCCTGACGTCGCGCGGGTATCGCGAGGAGGATGGAGGAGACAGGGCCGGCCGCATCGGCGCGGCAGGCGCAATCGGATTGTGTCGACGATTGCGTGACGGTTGCCGCAAGACGGCGCCGAATGAAGGCGGCCCAAAACAGAAGCGCCACGGAGCGGACTCCGTGGCGCTTTGTTTTTTCCTGCAGGCGCGGGGGCTCGGCCCCCGCGGGCGACACGCGCTTAAGCGGCCGCTGCCGGCTTCGCCGGCTTCTGCAGCTTGCCCTTGCCGGCGCGCTGGATTTCGTCGAGCTTGATCTCGACGTGACGCGAGAACACGTACTCGGCCGGACGCTGCTTGTCGATCGGGATATCCGGCGCGAACGGGCCATCGGTCTTGATGCCCTTGCGGCTCACGGCGAACGCCTTCAGCGGATGCGCCATCGTGTCCATCACGGCCGTTGCCTCGAAGCCGCAGTGGACCATGCAGTCCGCGCACTTCTCGTAGTTGCCGACGCCGTAGTTGTCCCAGTTCGTGTCTTCCATCAGTTCCTTGAAGGTCTTCACGTAACCTTCGCCGACCAGATAGCACGGCTTCTGCCAGCCGAACACGGTGCGCGCCGGGTTGCCCCACGGCGTGCACTTGTAGGTCTGGTTGCCGGCCAGGAAGTCGAGGAACAGCGACGACTGGCTGAACGACCAGCGCTTGCCGCCTTCGCCGCGCTTCAGGATTTCGCGGAACAGGTTCTTCGTCTTGTCGCGGTTCAGGAAGTGCTGCTGATCCGGCGCGCGCTCGTACGCGTAGCCCGGCGACACCGTGATGCCGTCGACGCCGATCGGCTTCAGCGTGTCGAAGAACTTCGCGACGCGCTCGGGGATCGCATCGTTGAACAGCGTGCAGTTGATGTTCACGCGGAAGCCGCGGCGCTTCGCTTCCTTGATCGCCGCGACCGCCTTCTCGTACACGCCGTCCTGCGACACGGAGTGATCGTGCATGTCCTTGTCGCCGTCGAGGTGGACCGACCAGACGAAGTACGGGCTCGGCTTGTAGTCGTCCATCTTCTTTTCCATCAGCAGCGCGTTCGTGCACAGGTACACGAACTTCTTGCGCTTCATGATGCCGCGGACGATTTCAGGCATTTCCTTGTGCAGCAGCGGTTCGCCGCCCGCGATCGACACGATGGGCGCGCCGCATTCGTCGACCGCTTCCAGGCATTCCTCGATGGACAGGCGCTGGTTCAGGATGGGATCCGGGTAATCGATCTTGCCGCAGCCGTTGCACGCGAGGTTGCAGCGGAACAGCGGCTCGAGCATCAGCGCGAGCGGATAGCGTTTGTTGCCGGACAGGTGTTGGCGCGTGATGTAGGCACCGACGCGGACTTGCTGGAGCAGCGGAATAGACAAGAGATGTCCTCCTTAAACTTCGCGGGCGACAGCTTGCATGAGCTTCGCCGGCAACTTGAATTCGACTTTTTCCTCACGGCCCGCCATCGTCGTGACGTCGACGGGGCCCAGCGCGCGCAGCGCGCCGATTACATCCTCGACCATTTCCTCGGGCGCCGACGCGCCGGCGGTCAGGCCGACCGTCTGCACGCCCGCGAACCATTCGGCCTTCACCTCGGAGCCGTCGGCGACGAGGTAGCTCGGCACACCGCTTTCGGTGCCGATCTCGCGCAGGCGGTTCGAGTTGGAACTGTTCGTCGCACCGACCACGAGCAGCACGTCGACCTGCTCGCTCAGCTCGCGCACCGCCGCCTGGCGATTCTGCGTCGCATAGCAGATGTCGCGCGTATCCGGGCCGACGATGTCGGTGAACCGGCGCTGCAGCGCCTCGATGATGCCGCGCGTATCGTCGACCGACAGCGTGGTCTGCGTAATGTAGGCGACCGGCGTGTCGACGGGAAGCGTCAGCGTATCGACTTCGGCTTCGCTCTGCACGAGGATCACCTCGGCCGGAATCTGGCCGATCGTTCCCTCGACTTCCGGGTGGCCCGCATGGCCGATCAGGATCAGCCGGCGGCCCGCGCCGACATACTGGCGGCCCTGCACGTGCACCTTCGTGACGAGCGGGCAGGTGGCGTCGAGCACGTCGAGCCCGCGCGTTTCCGCGTCACGCTCGACGGTCTGGGCGACACCGTGCGCGCTGAAGATCGCGACAGCGCCGTGGGGCACCTCGTCGAGTTCCTCAACGAATCGCGCCCCTTTATTACGCAGATTTTCGACGACATGCCGGTTATGAACGATTTCATGACGCACATAGACCGGCGCGCCGTGCTGTTGCAGCGCGCGATCGACGATCTCGATCGCACGGACAACCCCCGCACAAAAGCCGCGGGGCTGGGCAAGGATGACTCGCATAAGTGAGCGAACTCCGACGACAGACGCCGGGGTTCGAGGAGCTGGCACTCGCTCGCTCGCCCCGGCTTGATGTTTTGAAGGCAGGAACGAACCGGCCAGGCCAGGCCCCGGAACCCCGAATTAATCGCGCATTTTAACTCTATCGGGCCGTCCTTGCTTCGGCGCTGTGCTTGCGTGTTGCATTTGCGGGAGAACCGCGTCGGCACTGGCGCGCGCGGAACCCAGTAAACTATATGGTTTTGCGGGCAGCCGCCCCGGCTGCCCGGCGTCGCGCTCATTTCAAGGCCATTCGATGACCGTCGATTCTTACGTGTATTGCCCGGCCGCCCGTGCGGTTTCGGGCGTTTTGTTCCTGACCCCTATTAAACTTCCGGATGCGGGCGTCCGGCAGGAGGCGCGCCGATGATGCTGGCGATCGCTTTCCTGGTATCCGGCCTGTCGCTGATCATCTGGATCGTGCTGCTCGTCGCGCGCGGCGGCTTCTGGCGCGCCGCGCCCGCGCGGCCGTTGCCGCCCGCGGCGCGCGGCGCGGCGGCCGAGGCCGGCTGGCCGGCCGTCGTCGCGGTCGTACCGGCGCGCAACGAGGTCGACGTGATTGCTCGCGCGGCGACCTCGCTGCTCGAGCAGGATTATCCCGGCGATTTTCATCTGATCATTGTCGACGACCACAGCGACGACGGCACCGCCGATGCGGCGCGTGCGGCCGCGCTCGCGATCGGCCGCGCCGACCGGCTGACGGTGCTGACCGCGAAGCCGCTGCCGGCCGGCTGGTCGGGCAAGGTCTGGGCGCAATCGCAGGGGATCGCCGCGGTGCAGGCGCTCGGCCTGCCGGCCGACTACCTGCTGCTGACGGATGCCGACATCGGCCATCCGCCGGACGCCGTCGCGCAGCTCGTCACGCGCGCGCAGGCCGAGAATCGCGATCTCGTGTCGCTGATGGTGCGGCTGCGCTGCGATTCGTTCTGGGAAAAGGCGCTGATCCCGGCGTTCGTGTTCTTCTTCGCGAAGCTGTACCCGTTCTCGTGGATCAACAACCCGCGCAACCGGACGGCCGGCGCCGCGGGCGGCTGCATGCTCGTGAAGCGCACGGCGCTCGAGGAAGCGGGCGGCATCGAGTCGATCCGCGGCGCGCTGATCGACGACTGCAGCCTCGCCGCGCAGATCAAGCACCGCGGCAGCGGCCGTCATCCGATCCGGCTCGACCTGGCCGACCGCAGCGTGTCGCTGCGCCCGTACGACAGCTGGCGCGACATCTGGAACATGATCGCGCGCACCGCGTTCACGCAGCTGCATTATTCGCCGCTGCTGCTCGCCGGCACGCTGCTCGGGATGACGATCATCTACCTCGTGCCGCCCGCCGCGGCGATCGTGTACGGCGCGCGCGCATGGCCGGCATGGCTCGCCTGGGCGTCGATGTGCGCGGCGTATGCGCCGATGCTGCGCTACTACCGGCGCTCGCCGCTGTGGGCGCCGGCGTTGCCGCTCGTCGCGCTGTTCTACGTCGGCGCGACGTTCGCGTCCGCTTGGCGCTACTGGCGCGGCAAGGGCGGCCAGTGGAAGGCCCGCGTGCAGGCGCCGGTGGATCGCTGAGCGCGCCCCGGGAGGCGCGCCTCCCGGCAGTCGGAAAACGAACAGCCCGGCCGGTGGAGCACACCGGCCGGGCTGTTTCGTTTGCGGCGGCGGCGCGCGCCGGTGCTTACCGCTGGGTCAGCATCATGTACATCTGGACCACGACGTCCGGCGAGAACGTGAACGGCACCCAGCCGTAGCCCGTGTGGCGGGCGACCAGCAGGCGGTCGCCGTTCGGCTGCTTCTGCACCGCCATCATCGGGTTCTTCGTCGTGACGAAGCGCCAGCCGGCCGGGATGCCGGGCGGCGGCTCGGGCTGCATCGACGCCCGGGCGTGCGCGAGTTCCTCGATCAGCTGGCCCAGTTGCTCGGGGTGCAGCGTGATCGATTCGCCGTTGATGGTCAGCGTGAGCTCGTTCTGCGTCGGACGCGACACCTGCAGCGTCGATTTGTCGGCCGGGGCGGCAGCCTGGACTTCGGCTTCGGCCGGCGTTTCGGCCTGCGCCGTCGCGACGATTGCCGTTTCGGCGTCGGCCGTCGCGTCGAGCGCATCGGTTGCTGCCGCCGGCGCGTTCACGGCCGGTTCCGCCACCGGCAGGTCGGCCGGTTCCGGTGCGACGGCGTCCGCTGCCACGGCCGCGGTGGCACCGGCGTTCGTTGCGGCCTCCTTGACGACGGCCTCGACCAGCGCCTCGGCGTCGGCGATCGCCTTCGCGTGATGCTGCGCGGCGGCCTCGGCCTGCGCGATCGCTTCGGCATGACGCTGCGTGACGGCCTCGGCCTGCGCGGCGGCGTCGGCGTGATGCTGCGCGGCGGCTTCGGCCTGCGCGATCGCTTCGGCATGGCGCTGCGTGACGGCTTCGGCCGCGGCGGTCGCTTCGGCGTGACGCTGCGCGGCCGCCTGCGCGTCGGCGATCGACTGCGTGTGATGCTGCGCGAGCGCTTCGGCCTCGGCGATTGCCGCCGTGTGGCGTTGCGCGGCGGCCTCGGTTTCGGCGATCGCTTCCGCGTGGCGCCGCGCGGCGGTTTCGGCCTCGGCGGTTGCCGTCGCATGCCGTTGCGCGGCGGCTTCGGCTTCGACGGTCGCTGCCGCATGGCGCTGCGCGGCCGCGTCGGCTTCGGTCGCGGCGGCGTCATGACGCTGCGCGGCGGCCTCGGCTTCGGCGATCGCGGCCGCGTGGCGTTGCGATGCGGCTTCGGCATCCGCGTGACGCTGCGCGAGCGCTTCGGTCAGCGCGGTGGCTTCCGCATGGCGCTGCACGGCGGCTTCGGCCTGTGTGGCGGCGTCCGTGTGACGCTGGGCGGCGGCGTCGGCCGCGGCGATCGCCTCGGCGTGGCGCTGCTGTGCGGCCTCGGCGTCGGCCGCGGCGGCCGTGTGGCGTTGTGCGGCGGCCTGCGCGTCGGTTTCCGCCGCGGCGTGACGCGCTGCCGCGGCCTGGGCTTCCGTTGCCGCGGCGCGCGCGAACGCTTCCGCGCTGCGTGCCGCCTGCTGCGCGGCATGGTGATCGTGGAGGAGCTGATCGACGCCCATGGTGAGCGAAGCGATCTGATCGTTCAGGTTCATGCGTGTCTTCTCTGCGTAAGACCCGCGATTTTAACCGCTGCGCCGGTGCCGGTCCGCGCGGGCCGTGTAACAAAGTGCGCAGGACGGCGCGAAACGCGCCGTCCTGTGTTATTTCAGGTAGCCCGCCGAGCCGAACCAGTCGAGCGCATCGCGCAGCCCTTCGCGGTACGGGCGTGCCCGATAGCCGAGCTCGCGCTCGGCCTTCGCGGACGTGAAATACATCTTGTTTTTCGACATCCGCAGCCCGTCCACGGTGACGAACGGCTCCTTCTTCGTGAACTTCGCGACCGCTTCGGCGCCGACCGCGAGCGGGTAGAGCGGCCAGCGCGGCAGCGCGATCGTCGGCGCCTTGCGGCCCGTCATCTGCGCGATGTCGGCGAGCATCTGCTGCAGCGGCAGGTTCTCGCCGCCGAGGATGTAGCGCTCGCCGATCCGGCCGCGCTCGAGCGCGAGGAAGTGGCCGTGCGCGACGTCGTCGACGTGCACGAGGTTCAGCCCCGTATCGACGAACGCGGGAATCTTGCCGAGCGCGGCCTCGACGATGATGCGGCCGGTCGGCGTCGGCTTCACGTCGCGCGGGCCGATCGGCGTCGACGGATTGACGATCACGGCCGGCAGCCCTTCGTCGGCGATCATCCGCTCGACCGCGCGTTCCGCGAGCACCTTGCTGCGCTTGTACACGCCGATCGCCTGCTCGGCCGTGAGCGGCCGGTTTTCGTCGGACGGATCGCCCGCGCTCGTCACCTTCAGCGTCGCGACGCTGCTCGTGTAGACGATCCGCTCGACGCCTTCCGCGCGCGCCGCGCGCATCGTCGCGACCGCGCCCTCGAGGTTCGCGCGCTCGATCTCGTCGGGATCGGGGGCCCACAGCCGGTAGTCGGCGGCCACGTGCAGCAGGTAGCGCACGCCGCGCAGCGCGGCGCGCATCGACTGCTCGTCGCGCATGTCGCCGGTGACGATCTCGGCGTCGAGATCCGCCACGTTCGTGCGCGGGCTGGTCGCGCGCACCAGCACGCGCACCGCATAGCCCTTCTGCTGCGCGATGCGCGCGACGGCCGAGCCGACGAAACCGGACGCACCGGTGACGAGAACGAGATCGCGGGAGGTATCAGTCATGCGTTTCCTTCAGGGCCGCGCGCGAACGGCGCGGCGGTTGAACGTCGGCGAGATTGTACGTGGTCGGCGCGCGCGGCGACGCCAGCGCCGGCCCGTTGCGGGCGGGAACCGGCCCGGGCCCGGGCGAAGCGGCCTACAATGCCGGGCTTGAATGCAACGGGAGGGCGACGCGATGAGCCGCAATGAACTGGACGAACGGATCGAGACTTACTACGTGCGGGTGCGCGGCGTCGTGCAGGGCGTCGGCTTCCGTCATGCGACGGTGCGCGAGGCGCATGCGCTGAAGCTGCGCGGCTGGGTCGCGAATCTCGAGGACGGCAGCGTCGAGGCGATGATCCAGGGCCCCGGCGCGCAGATCGACCGGATGCTCGCGTGGCTGCGTCACGGGCCGCCGGCCGCGCGCGTGACCGAGGTGACGTTCGAGGAACGCCAGACCGACAAGCGCTTCGAGCGATTCCAGCAGCAGTAAGGGGCGCGGAACGATCATGACGGGGTATCCGGAGGCCGGGCGCGGCCTCATGCTGTCGGTGATGGCGTCGACGCTGTTCGCGCTGATGTCGGCTTACGCGAAACTGCTCGCACCGCTCACGGGGCTCGACATCTTCGCGTGGCGCGTCGTGTGGACCGCGCCGGGCGCGCTCGCGCTGATCGCGCTGCGCGGCCGCTGGCCGGCGCTCGTCGAACTCCTGCGGCGCGGCGTGCGCGACTGGCGCCTGCTGATCGCGCTGCCGGTCAGCGCGGCGCTGCTCGGCGTGCAGCTGTGGCTGTTCCTGTGGGCGCCGCTGCACGGCCGCATGCTCGAAGTGTCGCTCGGCTATTTCCTGCTGCCGTTGACGATGGTGCTCGTCGGTCGTTTCTACTATCACGAGCGGCTCGATCCGCTGCAATGGGCGGCGGTCGCGTGCGCCGCGCTCGGCGTCGCGCACGAGGTGTGGGCGACGCGCGCGTTCGCGTGGCCGACGCTGGTCGTCGCGCTCGGCTATCCGCCGTATTTCGTGCTGCGCCGGCGGATCAACGCCGATTCGCTCGCCGCGTTCGCGGTCGAGATCCTGCTGCTGTGCCCGATCGCGCTCGCGATGGTCGCGACGAGCGCAACGCGCGTGGCCGGCCATCCGGTGCTGTGGGCCGCGCTGCTGCCGGGGCTCGGCGCGCTCAGCACGCTCGCGCTCGCGAGCTACCTGAAGGCCAGCCGGATGCTGCCGATGGCGCTGTTCGGGATTCTCGGCTACGTCGAGCCCGTGCTGCTCGTCGCGGTGTCGCTGCTGCTGCTCGGCGAAACGCTGAGCGTCGCGAAGCTCGCGACGTACGGGCCGATCTGGGTCGCCGTCGCGCTGACCGCATGGCACAGCGCGATGCTGATGCGGCGTCTGCCCGCGCGCGGATAGGCGGCGACACGCACCGCGCGGCGGCCGCGCGGCGCGTGTCGCGCATCGCGCCCGACGAGGCGCTCGCGCGGCGTCGAACGCCTCGACGCCGGCTGCCAACAGGCATCGCGCTGACACGGATCTGACGCGGACCTGGCGCGGCTGCCCGCCTCGTTTTTCCCGGCCTCGCCGCTGTAATCGAACAGAAGATTCGGTTGCACTTTGTTACTTCGGGTCTCCCCCGGCCGGCCATTAGACTGACCTGACCGATTTCACTTCGTATGCGGCTTTCCAATGAACGGTCATCCCCGCGCCTGGCCGGCCGGGTTGGCGCGATGCGGGCATACACGCATCGCGGCTGATCCCGCTCGCCGCCTCCTCTCCGATCCCTGCCCCGGCGCCTGTCGCGCCGCCTTTGCGCGGGTGCGCCCATGTCGCTGAGCCTGCCGTCTTCCGCCGCGGTCCGGCCGTTGCACGGCGGCCGCCTGATCGAAGTCGATTTCTTCCGCGGCATCGTGCTGCTGATGATCGTCGTCGATCACATCGGCGCGAGCGTACTGTCGCGCGTCACGCTGCATGCGTTCGCACTGTGCGACGCGGCCGAGGTCTTCGTCTTTCTCGGCGGCTTCGCGACCGCCAGCGCCTATGGCGCGATCGCCGAACGGCAGGGCGCGCGCGCGGCGCAACGGCGTTTCGTGCGCCGCGCGATGCAGATCTACCGCGCGTTTCTCGCGACGTCGACGCTGATGCTCGTCGTGTCGGCCGTGCTCGACCACTACGGGATCGACACGCCGAACCTCGCGCTCGACGACGTCAGCGTGATGCTCGCGTCGCCGCTCACGGGGCTCGCCGAACTGCTGACGTTCCAGCGCCAGCCGTATCTCGCGGCGGTGCTGCCGATGTACGTGCTGTTCGCGCTCGCGTCGCCGGTGCTCGTGCCGCTCGCGTGCCGCCGGCCGTGGCTGCTCGTCGCGCTCGGCGGCGCGTCGTGGCTCGCGGCGGGCTGGCTCGGCCCCGAGTTGCTGGACAGCGACACGTTCCGCTGGAGCTTCAACCCGTTCGCGTGGCAACTGATGTTCGTCGCCGGCGTGCTCGCGCGCTGCCAGCCGTTCTACCGGCGCATCGCGCTCGGGCGGTGGAGCGCCGCGGCGACGGGCGTCGCGTGCGCGGTCGTGATCGGGTGCGCGAGCTACAAGCTGTTCTCGGGGCTGCCGATGCCGGAAGGCATCCTCAAGCGCGATCTCGCGCTGCCGCGCGTGGTGAGCTTCTCGGCCATCGCCTGGCTGATGGCCGACTGCGTGCGGTTCGGCTGGATCGCGCGGATCGCGCAGGCCGTGCGCCCCGTCGTCACGGTCGGCCGGCGCGGGCTGATCTGCTTCGTCGCGGGCGCGGCGATCTCGCTCGTCATCGATGCGCTATTGCATCCGGTCGCGAGCGGTGCCGAGCCGCGGCACCTCGGCATGGGCCTCGTGGCCGACGCATGCGCGCTCGGGCTGATGATGGCCGTGGCCGGTTCGGGAACGTGGATCGCGCGGTGGCGTGGCGCGCCCGCGTGAGCGTGCGGCGCGTGCGGCGGGAGGTGCGGCGTCAGTGAGGTGAGACGATACGGGAGCGGGGCGCGGCGGTTGCGTCGCCGGATTCGGCGTCGTCGGGTTCGTCGGCCGGCGGATCGTCGTGTTCCGCGAGCACCGCGTCCGCTTCGGCCGCGGCTCGCGCGGCGCGCATCGCGGTGCAGCGCTGGGCGTGCCGGATGTCCGACAGCATCCTCATGAGCCTCGTGGTCTTGCTTTTCATGATCTTCTCCCGCCAGTGGCAGCTCGACGGATCGGCTGCGCTTCCTGCAACCAGTGTAGGACGCGTTCGCGCGCCCGGCGGGAGAATGTGGCGTGCACGCCGCACGCCGAGGGATAGTACTTACTGGGCCGCGGCGACGGCCTGCGCCTGCAGCGATTCCTCGCGGCGCTCTTCTGCACAGCGCTGGTGCTGACGCGACAGGCGGTTCATCAGCGGCAGCAGCAGCAGCGCGAGCAGCATGCCGATCGCGGCGAGCCAGCCGAGCTTCTCGAACAGCGACAGGTACAGCGGCAGCGATTCGGTGGCCGGCAATTCGTGCGACGGCATCTGCGCGAAGTTCGCGACGACGCTGCCCAGATACTGCGACACGCCCGTCGCGACGAAATACGCACCCATCATGAAGCCGCTCATGCGCGCCGGCACGTAGCGGGCGATCATCGCGAGGCCGAGGCCGCTCACCAGCAGTTCGCCGAGCGAGTAGAGGCCGTAGCCCCACACCATGAACCACGACGACACGCGGCCGTCGATCGCGTAGCGGCCGCTGATCGTGAACACCAGGTAGCCCGCGGCGACCGCGCCGAAGCCGAGCGCGTACTTCGCGGCGACCGGCAGGTCACGGCCGCCCTTCGCGACGGCGTTGTAGACCCACACCAGCACCGGGCTCAGCAGCATGATCCAGATCGGGTTCAGCGCCTGGAACTGCGCGGCGCTCCACGTGAACAGCGTCGTGCCGAACAGCATGAAGCGCGGATCGACGTTGCGCAGCGCGAACAGCGTCAGCGACGTCGACATCTGCACGTAGAAGATGAAGAACAGGATTACCTGGCCGATCAGCACGAGCGCCGCGATCAGGCCCGCGCGCTCCGAGCGCTCCGACTTCGCGATCATGTACGCGAAGATCGCGAGGATCGCGAACGCGGCCGTCCACACGCTGGCGACCGCGAGCTGCTTGTGCTGCAGCACGTACAGCGTGATCAGCGCGAGCCCGACGCCGCCCAGCGCGACTGCACCGAGGCGCTTCCAGCGCACCGGCTGGTCGTCCGGCAGCGAGCCGACGTGCGCGAGCGTGCGATGCATCAGCATGAAGTTGAGGATCGCGAGCAGCATGCCGCCGCAGCAGACCGCGAACGCGGCATGCCAGCCCCAGTGGTCCTTGATCCACGGCGTCGCGAGCATCGACACCGTCGAGCCGATGTTGACCGCCATGTAATAGATGGTGAACGCGCTGTCGATGCGCGCGTCGTCGCCTTCGTAGATGCGGCGCACGAGGTTCGCCGCGTTGGCCTTGAACAGGCCGTTGCCGACGACGATCACGCCGAGCGACGCGTACATGTACGTCAGGTGGTCGTTCGGTACCGAAAGCATCAGGTAGCCGGTGCACAGCACGGACGCGCCGATGATCATCGTACGGCGGGCGCCGAGCACCTTGTCGCCGATCCAGCCGCCGATCGACGGCGCCGCATAGACGAGTGCGGTGAACGCACCCCAGGTCAGGTTCGCATGGCTGTCGGTGAAGCCGAGCCGGTCGACCATGAACAGGACCAGGAGCGCGGCCATGCCGTAGTAGCCGAAGCGCTCCCACATTTCGATGAGGAAGACCGTCGTAAACGATCGGGTTTGTGAAACAGGTGAATGCATCATCAATCTCGGTTGAAACGGACGGCACGGATCACGCGTCGTCTTGGGGTCGAACTGGCGCCGGTGCGCAACGGGCCGGGTAGGCTTTGCGCGGGCGATGGATCAGTCGGGCGGTTAGCCCGGGCCGGGGTCTGTCGCCGCCTGGTGTGGCGGGGAGGGGCCCCGACCGGCGCGCGCATGGTAGCGGCTGCCGGTCCGGTGCGTCACGTATCCGCCACCTAGGGAAACTCCCGATGTGGCAGAAGCTTTCAGGAACATTCGTCTCATAATCTATTTGTAAACTTCGCCGCCGGATCTACGAGGATTCCCGGAGAGCCGCTTGCAGCTTGCCTGTGAAGCCGGCGAGTCTGGCAAGATAGCGCGTCATTTCGCACGCCTCGTGTCCCGTTTGGAGCACCGGGCTCGACACCGAAGACGTGTGCGAACCCGAAGACTAAGCTATATCGTTCTAACTTAGTTATTTTCCATCAAACATTTTTTGACGATCACTTTTCGGCCTGCTATGGTTCCCCCCACTGAAAACTCGCGGTCGGCAGACGCTGCCGCCGTACTCGGCAGCAAGATTCGCGCGTTGCGCCAACGACTCAAGCGCACGCTCGACGACACCGCTACCGCCGCGGGGATTTCGAAGCCGTTTCTGTCTCAAGTCGAGCGCGGGCTCGCGTCGCCGTCATTGACGTCGCTGGCCGGTATCGCGCATGCGCTCGGCGTGACGGTGCAGTACTTCGTGGATACGCCGAGCGAGGAGCGCTCGGTTTGCCGAGGCGATCAGCTGCGCTTCTTCGGGTTCGCCGATTCGGCGAACCTGTTCGCGAGGCTGACGAACGTGTCCGAAGGGCGCCAGCTGGAGGCGATCCTCGTGAGGATGCCGCCGGGGCAGAAGCGGTCGGAGGTGACGACACATGCAGGAGAGGAGTTCCTGTATGTAATTGAAGGGGAAGTGTCGCTGACGCTGGAAGGCAAGACGTTCGTCCTGCAGGCTGGCGACAGTTCGCACTATCAGTCGACGGTCCCGCACAGCTGGGTCAACACCGCGAAGGTCGAGTCGGTGGTGGTCTGGGTCGGTACGCCAAGGCTGTTCTAACGCACAGGTATTCCTTCGTTTCCCGGACGGAGTACCTGTCGAAAGAAATGTAAGGAATACTAACATGCCATACGAGAATCACGGGCCTCCTCAATCGCTGTACCCGTCAGCGTCTCACGCGTAAGCCGCGGCATCCGCCGCGCGACGCTCACCGAACAACTTTCTCAATACTGCCACGATGAAATCCTTGCATGCCATGTCGGCCGTGCTGGCCGCGCTCGCCCTGACGACGCCCGCCGCCCACGCCGTTACCGTTCCGTCGAACGTCGCGCTCGCTCCGCAACAGGACCTGACGCGCCAGGTGCCCGCCGAAGTCGAGTCGCTCGACCCCGCGCACATCGAATCGTGGACCGGCAACACGATCGGGCTCGACCTGTTCGAAGGGCTGGCCCGCATCGACGCAGCAGGGCAGGTCGTGCCGGGTGTCGCGCTGTCGTGGGAGCGCAAGACGCCGCAGACGTGGATCTTCAAGCTTCGTCACGACGCGAAGTGGAGCAACGGCCAGCCGGTGACCGCAGCCGATTTCGTCTACTCGTGGCAGCGCCTCGTCGATCCGAAGACGGGCTCGAAATACACGATCCTCGTCGAGTTCGTGAAGAACTCGAAGGACATCATCGCCGGCAAGGCCGCACCGTCGACGCTCGGCGTGCGCGCCGTCGATCCGTACACGCTCGAGGTGACGACCGACGCGCCCGTCGCGTTCTTCCCCGAGCTGACCGCGATGGCGCCGCTCGTGCCGGTCAACAAGGACGTCGTCGCGAAGTTCGGCGATGCGTGGACGCGCCCGGGCAACCTCGTCAGCAACGGCCCGTACCAGCTCGTCGACTGGCAGCCGAATAACCGCATCGTCGTGACGAAGGACGCGAAGTACTGGAACGCGTCGAAGGTCGTGATCAACAAGGTGACGTTCCTGCCGATCGAAAGCGACGAAACCGCGATGCGCATGTACCAGGCGGGCCAGATCGACTACAGCTACTCGATCCCGTCGGGCGTCTTCCAGCAGGTCAGCAAGCAGTTCGGCGGCGAGCTGCGCCCGGGCCTGCAGCTCGCGACCTACTACTACGACCTGAACAACAGCGACGCGGCGCTGAAGGACAAGCGCGTACGCCAGGCGCTGTCGATGGTGATCGATCGCGACGTGCTCACGTCGAAGCTCACGCAGGCCGGCGAGAAGCCGATGTACGGCCTGATGCCGAACGGCACGAAGGGCGTGCAGCCGTTCACGCCGGAATGGGCGTCGTGGCCGATGGCCAAGCGCGTCGAGGTCGCGAAGAACCTGCTGAAGCAGGCCGGCTACTCGGACGCCAAGCCGCTGTCGTTCACGCTGACGTACAACACCAACGACCTGCACAAGAAGGTCGCGCTGTTCAGCGCGTCGGAGTGGCGCACGAAGCTCGGCGTCAACACGAAGCTCGAGAACGTCGAGTTCAAGGTGCTGCTGAAGGAGCGGCATGACGGCAAGCTGCAGATCTCGCGCTCCGGCTGGTTCGCCGACTACAACGACGCGATGACCTTCTTCGACCTGATCCGCTGCGGCAGCTCGCAGAACACGGTCGGCTACTGCAACAAGCAGGTCGACACGTTCGTCGACGACGGCAACCAGAAGCTCGACGACAAGGCGCGCGCCGCGCTGCTGACGCAGGCGCACGACGCGGCGATGAACGACACGCCGATGGTGCCGCTGTTCCAGTACTCGGCCGACCGTCTCGTGAAGCCCTATGTGGGCGGCTACTCGCTGAAGAACGTGATCGACATGCGTGCTTCGCAGGACATGTACCTGATCAAGCACTGAGCGGAGCGATCATGCTGGCCTATGCATTGAGGCGCACGTTGTGGGCGGTGCCGACGATCCTCGCGGTCATCACCGTCTGCTACCTGCTGCTGCATTTCACGCCCGGCGGCCCGTTCGATACCGAGAAGCAGTTGTCCGCGGCGACGCTCGCGAACCTGAACGCGAAGTATCACCTCGACGAGCCGCTGTGGAAGCAGTACCTGCTGTATCTCGGTTCGCTGCTGCATGGCGATCTCGGCCCGTCGTTCCGCTACGTCGACTGGTCGGTGAACGATCTCGTGAAGAAGGCGCTGCCCGTGAGTCTCGGGGTGGGCGGCGTGTCGATCCCGATCTCGATCGTGTTCGGCGTGCTGCTCGGCACCGTCGCGGCCGTGCGCCGCGACAGCGTGATCGACCGCTTCGTGATGCTGATCGGCAACTTCGGCAACGTCATCCCGCCGTTCGTGCTCGGCCCGGTGCTCGTGTGGATCTTCGCGATCCTGCTGAAGACGTCGGCCGGCAACGGCTGGCTGCCCGCGGGCGGCTGGGGTGACGGCGGCTGGCAATACCGGCTGCTGCCGATCGTGCTGCTGACCCTCATCAACGTGTCGCTGCTGGCGCGCGTGATGCGCGGCTCGATGATCGAGACGCTGTCGAGCAACTACATCCGCACCGCGCGCGCGAAGGGCCTGCCGGGCTCGACGATCGTGCTGCGCCACGCGCTGAAGCCCGCGCTGATGCCGGTCGTGTCGCTGTTCGGCACGGTCTGCATCACGTCGATCACGGCGGCCGTCGTCACCGAATCGGTGTTCGCGCTGCCGGGCCTCGGGCAGCTCGTCGTGAACGGTGCGATCAACCGCGACTACACGCTGGTGCTCGGCCTCGTCGTGCTGACGACCGTCTGCGCGGTGCTGTTCAACCTGCTGGTCGACCTCGCGTACGCGTGGCTCGATCCGCGCATCCGTTATTGATCGAGGCACAGCGATGACTCCGACTACTCCTGTCGTCGGCCTGCCCGTGCAGACCGACTCGCCGCCGCGTTCGCGCTCGCCGCTCGCGCTTGCGATGGCGCGCTTCCTTCACAACCGCGCGGCCGTGTTCAGCCTCGTGCTGCTCGCGCTGATCACGCTCGCGTGTTTCGTCGGCCCGTGGCTGCTCGCGGCCGACCCCGCCGCGAGCGACTGGGCCGCCATCAGCCTGCCGCCGGCCTGGGCGAACCAGCATTGGTTCGGCACCGACGAGCTCGGCCGCGACCTGCTCGTGCGCACGCTGATCGGCGGCCGCGTCTCGATCGAGGTCGGCGTGCTCGGCACGCTCGTGTCGGGCCTGTTCGGCGTTGCCTGGGGCGCGACCGCGGGCTTCGCGGGCGGCCGCGTCGACTCGGTGATGATGCGCGTCGTCGACATGATGTACGCGATCCCGTACCTGCTGATCGCGATCCTGATGATGACCCTGTTCGGGCGCTCGTTCATGCTGGTCGTGCTGACCATCAGCGCGTTCTCGTGGATCGACATGGCGCGTGTCGTGCGCGGCCAGACGCTGTCGCTGCGCAATCGCGAATTCGTCGATTCGGCGCGCGCGATCGGCGTGTCGCCGGCGTCGATCGTGCTGCGCCACATCGTGCCGAACCTGCTCGGCGTGGTCGTCGTGTATGCGACGGTCTCGGTGCCGAACATCGTGCTGACCGAATCGGTGCTGTCGTTCCTGGGCCTCGGCGTGCAGGAACCGATGACGAGCTGGGGCGTGCTGATCCAGGACGGCGCGCAGAAACTGGAATCGATGCCGTGGCTGCTGCTGGCCCCGGCCGTCATGCTGTGCGTGACGCTCTACTGCGTGAACTTCGTCGGCGATGGCCTGCGTGACGCGCTCGACCCGAAGGACCGCTGAGATGAAACCACTCCTACGTTCACCGTGTTCGCACGGAGGGGCGCAGCCCCCCCGTCTCCCCCAGGCGCTTCCATCGAAGTGCGCAGCGGCTAGGCGGAGGCTGACATGACCGCACTGCTCGAAGTGGACAACCTCGGCGTGCGCTTCACGCGCAAGGACGCGCCGCCGGTCGACGCCGTGAGCGGCGTGTCGTTCTCGCTCGAGGCCGGCAAGACGCTCGGCATCGTCGGCGAGTCGGGCTCGGGCAAGAGCCAGACCGTGATGGCGCTGCTCGGCCTGCTGGCCGGCAACGGCACGACGAGCGGCGCCGCGCGCTACCGCGGCGACAACCTGCTCGCCATGGATACGCGCGCGCTGAACAAGGTGCGCGGCGACCGGATCGCGATGATCTTCCAGGACCCGATGACGTCCCTCAATCCGTTCCTGACGATCGAGCGGCAGATGACGGAGACGCTGCAGCTGCATCGCAAGCTGTCGCGCAAGGACGCGACCCGGCGCGCGATCGAGGCGCTCGAATCGGTGCGCATTCCCGATGCGGCGCGCCGCATCCGCATGTATCCGCACGAGTTCTCCGGCGGCATGCGCCAGCGCGTGATGATCGCGATGGCGCTGCTGTCCGAGCCGGAAATCCTGATCGCCGACGAACCGACCACCGCGCTCGACGTGACCGTGCAGGCGCAGATCATCGACCTGCTGCGGGAGCTGAACCGCGAGCGCGGCACCGCGATCGTGCTGATCACGCACGACATGGGCGTGGTCGCGGGCCTGGCGGACGACGTGATGGTCATGTATGCGGGCCGCACCGTCGAGTACGCGCCGGCGGACTCGATCTTCGCGGCGCCGTCGCATCCGTACACGATCGGCCTGCTCAACGCACTGCCGCGCCTGACCGACGCGGACGACGCGCCGCTCGTCGCGATTCCCGGCAATCCGCCGATGCCCGGCACCGCGCCGGCCGGCTGCGCGTTCGCCAAGCGCTGCACGTATGCGGAAGAACGCTGCGACGCCGCGCGTCCGGCGCTCGAAACCTATGGCGCCGTGGGCGCGGTGCGCGCATGCCACCGGCCCGTGGCCGATCTGACGGGAGGTCTGCGATGAGCGTCGATGAACGCCGCAATGCCGGCGCGACGGACGACACGCTGCTGTCCGTCGAGGGTCTGAAAGTGCATTTCCGCGTGCCGCTCGGCGGCTATCCGTGGTCGCCGAAGGGTACGCTGCGTGCGGTTGACGGCGTGTCGTTCGACGTGAAGCGCGGCGAGACGGTCGGGCTCGTCGGCGAATCGGGCTGCGGCAAGTCGACGCTCGCGCGTGCGCTGATCGGCCTCGTGCCGATGACGGCGGGCACGGTGAAATGGCGCGGCGACGCCGTGACGACCGATCACCTGCGCGGTACCGCGATGCGGCGCGAAGTGCAGATGATCTTCCAGGATCCGCTCGCGTCGCTCGATCCGCGCATGACGATCGAACAGGTCGTCGCCGAGCCGCTCGTCACGCACCAGGCCAGCCTCGGCCGCGCCGAAGTGCGTCGCCGCGTGGTCACGATGCTCGAACGCGTCGGCCTGAATGCGCATCACCTGCTGCGTTATCCCCACGAGTTTTCCGGCGGGCAGTGCCAGCGCGTCGGCATTGCCCGCGCGCTGATCGGCGAGCCGAAGCTGGTGATCTGCGACGAACCGGTTTCGGCGCTCGACGTGTCGATCCAGGCGCAGATCGTGAACCTGCTGCGCGACCTGCAACGCGAACTGTCGTTGTCCTATCTGTTCGTCGCGCACGATCTGGCGGTGGTCAAGGCGATCAGCCAGCGCGTGCTCGTGATGTATCTCGGCCGCGTGATGGAGTTCGGCACGCGGCATGACGTGTACGGCGTGCCGCAGCACCCGTACACGAAGGCGCTGCTCGATGCGGCGCCGACGCCGGAGCCGGCGCGCGAGCGTGCTCGCCGTCCGATGCTGCTGGCGGGCGAGATGCCCTCGCCGCTCAATCCGCCGTCGGGCTGCGCGTTCCGCACGCGTTGCCCGGTTGCGATCGACGCCTGCGCGCGCGACGTGCCGCTGCCGGAAGTTCGGCAGGGCTCGGCAGCGCGTGTCGCATGCATTCGCGCGGGCGCGGCGTGACGTGAAGTGACGCAGCAAACATAAGCAAGGCAGGTCAACAGGGGCAGGTCCGGCGCGAATGATCTTCGCGCCGCGGGTACAGGCGTGCCTTTAGCCGGGCACGCCGGGGGGCCGGGAGCGGATCGCAACCGGCGCGGACGATATCAACACAAGACGAGAATCAAGATGAAAAAGCAGAAGACGATCGGGACGGCATCGAAGATGCTGCTTGCATGGGGGCTGCCGGCGCTCGCCGGCGTGTCGCTGACGGGCGTCGCGCGCGCCGACGACGCGGCTCCCGCACCGCTGACGGTCGCGCAGGCTGCCCCTGCCGCCGGCACGGGCACGACCGTTGCGCAGGCAACGACCCCGAACGCCATTGTCAACGCCGAAGCAACCCAGGCCGTCACGCCGCCCGACGAGCCGTCGGCCCAGTCGAAGTCGAAGGGCTTCATCGCCGACAGCCACCTCGACTTCCTGTTCCGCAACTATTCGGACGTGCTCGACAGCAAGGGCGGGCCGCATCGCCACGCGTGGGTCCAGGGCGCGATGGCGAACTTCGAGTCGGGCTATACGACCGGCCTGGTCGGTATCGGTTTCGACGCATCGCTGTACGCGGCACTGAAGCTCGACGGCGGCGAAGGCGCCGGCAGCATGGTGCACATCGCGAAGGGCGGCGGCGGCGGCAACCAGCTCGCATGGGCCTACCCGGGCATCTACGACATCAAGGCGCGCATCTCGAACACGGTGTTCAAGTACGGTCTGCAGGCCGTCGACAACCCGTTCATGGAGCAGCACGACAACCGCGCGCTGCCGCCGACGTTCCTCGGCACGACGGTCGTCAGCAACGAATTCAAGAACGTGATGCTCGAGGCCGGCAGCTTCACGAAGACCGACGCACGCGGTCACACGACGCTCACCAACCTGACGACGCAGTACGGCGGCACGCGTATCAACCGGCTGACGTACGTCGGCGGTACGTGGGACTACTCGCCGAACGGCGAAGTCGCGCTGTACGCGAACCAGGCCGACGACGTGTGGCGCCAGTACTACGCGTCGGTGAAGCACAGCATCGGCAGCCCGCAGACGATCAAGTGGACGGGCTTCGGCAACGTCTACTCGACGCACGACACGGGCGATGCGCTGCAAGGCAAGATCAACAACAACGCGTACAGCCTGTCGCTGGCCGCGCAGCATGGCCCGCACGAGCTGCTGCTCGGCTTCCAGCAGGTGCTCGGCGACCAGTTCTTCGACTACCTGAACGAAACGAACGGCATCTTCCTGACCAACTCGATGGACGTCGACTACAACGCGCCGCACGAAAAGTCGCTGCAGCTGCGTTACACGTTCTACGGCAAGGAAGCCGGCCTGCCGGGCTTCAAGGCGATGTTCTGGGGCGTGACGGGCTGGGGTGCGGACGCCAGCGTGGGCGCGGCGAACGACCCGACCAAGTCGAGCATCTACTGGAGCAACGGCGCGCCGGTGCAGGGCCGTCACCACGAGTTCGGCTTCATCCCGTCGTACACGTTCCAGAGCGGCAAGCTGAAGGACACGAAGGTCACGTTCATCGCGATGTGGCACAACGGTTCGGCGCACTACTCGGACGCGACGAACCGCGAGTGCCGCCTGGTCGTGAACGTGCCGTTGCACGCGTTCTGATCGAAGGGGGCGCATGCGCCCCCGCACGGTGCGGCCGGCCTTCGATCGCGGCGATCAGGCCGGCCGGTGCAGCCCCGCGACCGGATCGTTCGCGGCCGGCATGTCTTCCACGAGCGACGTGAGCTGGCGGCCCGTATCGCGCCACGCGTCGAGGCCGCCGCGCAGCGCGAGCGCGTCGGTAAAGCCTGCGTCGAGCAGGCGCTTCGCCATCAGGGCGGCCGTCACTTCGTTCGGGCACGAACAATACACGACGAATTTCTGCGTGAGCGGATAGCGCGCGACGATGTCGCCGATCCGCCGCTCGTCGGCGAATTGCGCGCCGGGAATCGCGAACGGGTCGAGCTTGCGATGTTCGGGCGAGCGTACGTCGAGCACGACCGGCGCGGCCGAGTCGCGCAGCAGTTGGTCGAGTTCGTCGACGCCGATCCGCGCGTTGGCGAGCTGGCGGATCAGCGCGCGGCGGCGCATCCAGCGGATCGCCGCATAGACGGCCAGCAGCGCGACGATGACCAGCAGCACCGCGCGGCCGAGGCGGCTCGCGCCGGCAAACAGCCAGTCGATCTGCCGGTAGAACACGAGCCCCGCCACCAGGCCGACGATCGTCCACAGCGTGGCGCCGAGCGCGTCGTAGCCGGCGAACGTGCGATAGCGCGTGCCGAGCGCGCCGGCCATCGGCACCGACACGAGCGACAACCCGGGAATGAAGCGCGCGACCGCGAGCACGCGCACGCCGTAGCGGCCGAAGAAGCGCTCGGTCTTTCTCACGCAGGTATCGCGCGACAGCGACAGCCGGCAGATCGTCTTCAGCGTCGTGCCGCCGTAGCGCCGCCCGGCGACGTACCAGACGGTATCGCCGATCAGCGCGCCGAGCACCGACAACGCCACCACCGTCACGAGCTGCGAGCCGATCATCGCCGGGTGCATCGCCGACATCGCGCCGAACAGCACGAGCGTCGGCATCGCGGGCACCGGCAGGCCGATGGCCGCCGCGAGCACGTTGGCGAAGACGAGAAGCGGCCCGTACTGGGCAACGAGGTCACGGAGCATGACAGGCGACCGAAAGGGAAAAGCGTAGGGGGAAATGCAGATGGGCCGATTATCGGCCTTTTTCAAGACAACGGCGGGAATGTTGGAAAGCGCCTGACGGCGGCAGGGGGATGTCGGTGAGCCGGCGCGCGCTGCGCGGCTCACCGTTCGGCATCATGAAGGAGTGCGGGCGAGCGACGCGGCGCCGTGGTTTTCGCCCGGCAGCTCGGCGCCGTGCGAGCGGATCGCGGCGATCAGTTCGGCCGGCGTGATCTCGTAGCGGACTTCGCGGTGAATGCCGGGCTTGCGTTCGTCGATCTCGATCAGCAGCACGCTCTTGCCGTCGCCGGTCGCTTCGAGCCGGAGCGAGCGCAATTCGCGGCCGTCGGCCGGGTCGTGTTCGGTGAGCAGGGTCATTGCCCCGGATGAGCCGGTAGTGCGCATCGAACCTATCCTCGTGTCGTGGATGCCGTAATGGCGAAGGTGTCTTTGTTGAATACAGCTTGACGCAGTTTAACGCGAACGGGCCGCAAGACGGAGCATTTTCGTGGGGTGAAATGAGGGCTGAACCACCTATCCTTCTGATGTTTGACCCCCGCCGGGCGGGCGTCTCGGCTGGATCGGGCACAGTCGCGGCCGTGGTGGTGGTGGCCCGTTGGGCCGCGTCGGCGTCACCGTGAAGCGACCCGTACTGCCGCCGCGGTCGGGTAGCCGCCGGGGGGGGCGGTGGAGGTGGCCGCTTGGGCGCGCGGGGGCGAGGCGGACTGCCGGATGGGACGGCAGGTAGCGGCCGCGCGGCCCGGATCGCGGGCGAAGCGGCGGCGATGGCGGTTCAGGCCCGGTACTGGTGCCTGCAGGTCATATTTACCGCTGTTGTCGGCGTGCGCTGGCTCGGGGCGGATGGATGGCCGTCGGTTGCCGGTCGTCGACGGCTCGACGTGGCCGGCATGAGGTCGTGGCTTTCCATGGCGAAGTTGGTGGCCGCCTGTGCGCGTGTCGCCGGTGTTGGACGGCGGCACGTGGTCGACGAAGCCGTCGTTCCCGTCGCAGTCGAGCGGCCATGCGGTCAGCCTCGGCCTTTATTCAGGCCGGCCGTAGACATCCTTTCGGCGATCCGTGCATGGGTCGCTGTTGTTCGACGTGCTGATGCACGATTGATTGCCGGGGGGGGGGCGCACCGCCGCCGCTTTCAACGAAGCCGGGTCGCGCGCCCGGCGCTTCCTTCGGGTCGTGCCGCGGGCGACACTGTTCGGAATGTCGACGAACGCGGACGCGGTCATCTTCGATGCGGGGTTCTCCGGCAGGCGAACGGGATCGTCCCTCGTGTCGAACGCCGGCGGTTTCTTCGCGAAGTCGATACGGATGCCGATGAAGACACGGCATTGTGTGTTACCCGCGTGGTGTTGCGTACGCAACGATGCGAATGAGGGCGACGCGTGACGGAAGCGGCGGAACAACCGATCGCCATACCCGGAACCGGCAGGATTTTCCGAAGCCTGGCGACGTGGCGCGACCGCATGTCGTTGCGGGAGCAACGGCATCGCATGACGGTACGATGCCCGTGTTTCGAATGCGTGAAATCGGCTAAGCTCGACACGTTGCTGCGCATAGGCGCAGTCTGCGCCGCGGGCGCGACTTTCAGGAACCGGCCCACCCATGACCAACATCAGGATCCGGCACAGCGAGACGCACGACGTCGACGCGATCCGGCAAATCGCCGCGCATCCCGCGGTCTACATGAATACGTTGCAGCATCCGTTCCCGTCGTTCGAGAAATGGCAGAAGCGGCTCGACGGTGTGCGCGAGCACGGCACGAGTCTCGTCGCCGAAATCGACGGCACGGTGGTCGGCCATCTCGGCCTGCATTCCGAGCCGAATCCGCGCCGGCGTCACGTGGCGTGGTTCGGCATGATGGTCGACGCGGCCTGTCACGGGCGCGGCATCGGCAGCCGGCTGCTCGCGGCCGCGATCGATCTTGCCGAGAACTGGTGGGGCGTCACGCGTCTCGAGCTGAGCGTGTTCGTCGACAACCGCGCGGCGATCGCGCTCTATGAGAAGCACGGCTTCCGGATCGAAGGCGAATCGCCGGATTTCGCGTTGCGCGACGGCGTACTCGTGTCGGTGTATCACATGGCGCGGATCAAGGGGCGGCCGTGACGGCACGCGTGTTGCGACCCGAAGCGCCTGTCGCCACGGTTGCACGTCGTCGCGGCCGTCATGTCGATGCTTGCGCCGCCGCGTATGCGGCCGTGCTGCCGCGCGTCATATCGATTCGAGAATTCGTTCGTTTCCTGCCGGCCGCGCCGATCGTATCGTTAAAGGATTTGCCGGCCGCTTCGGCCGGTGTTCGCCTGGCTGTCGTGCCGAAGGCCGAGCGCAACGTGCAGCCGTCTCGCGGCCTGCGCCGCATGTCGATGCGTTGCATCGCTTCACCGCCATCCTCGTCGCTTCGCGCGCGAATCCGCAGTTGCACGATGCCCGGGGCGCGATGACCCGCCCGGCCCGGCGCGCATCGCATCTTCCCGTAACCGTCTCTCTCAACGGAACCCGCTTCGATGAAAACCGCTCTACGGAATCTGACTGCCGCCTGCCTGTTCGCCGCCGCGGGTGCGGCGTTTGCCGCTGCCACGCCGGCCGGCGCCCCGGCGGCGAGCGCATCGTCCGACGGCGCGCATCTGCCGCCCGGCATCGCGTGGCAGCACGGCGACGTCGACGCCGCCTTCGCGTTGGCGAAGCGCACCGGCAAGCCGCTGCTTCTCTACTGGGGGGCGGTGTGGTGTCCGTCGTGCAACCAGGTGAAGTCGACGATCTTCAGCCAGCAGGCATTCAAGACCCGCTCGTCGTTCTTCGTGCCCGTGTATCTCGACGGCGATACGGAAAGCGCGCAGAAGCTCGGCGAGCGTTTCAAGGTGCACGGCTATCCGACGATGATCCTGTTCCGCCCCGACGGCACCGAAGTGACCCGGCTGCCGGGCGAAGCCGATCTCGATCGCTACATGCAGGCGCTGTCGCTCGGGATGACCGCCGCGCATCCGGTGCGGCAGACGCTCGCGACGGCGCTGAAGAACGGCGCGTCGCTGACGCCGGACGAATGGCGCCTGCTGGCCGACTATTCGTGGGATACCGACGGCGCGCTGCCGGTGCCGGCCGATCGCGTCGCCGTGACGCTGCAGTCGCTCGCGCAACGCGCGCGGGCGGCCGGCGCCAGGGCCGATGCGGCGAGGTTCGCGCTGAAGTCGGCCGTGGTTGCCGCGTCCGACGATCCGGCTCAGGCCGGCGCGCTCGACAAGGCGGCGCTCGCCGATTCGCTCCGTACGGTGCTGCAGGACCCCGTGCTGTCGCGGGCCGATTCGGACGTGCTGGTCGCGGCGCCCGCACGCGTGGTCGCGTATCTCGGCGGCGACGACGCGCAGCGCGCGAAACTGCGCGGCGCATACGACACGGCGCTCGCGCGCCTGTCGACCGACGCCACGCTGTCGTCGATCGACCGGCTGATGGCGCTGCATGGCCGCGTGCTGCTCGCGGGCGGCGACGCGCGCAAGGGCGCGCCGCCGGCCGCACCGGCGCTGGCCGATACCGTGCGGAGGCAGATTGCCGCATCGGTGCAGGGGGCCGCGAATGCATACGAGCGCCAGGCGCTCGTCAGCGAGGGCGCGGACACGCTCACCGACGCCGGGCTGTACGACGAGTCGGATGCGTTGCTGAAGGCCGAGTTGCCGCGCTCGTCCACGCCGTATTACTTCATGTCCGGGCTGGCCGCGAATGCGAAGGCGCGTGGTGACAAGGCCGCGGCGCTCGAGTGGTATCGCAAGGCGTACGACTCCGCGAGCGGGCCGGCGACGAAGCTGCGCTGGGGCGCGACCTATTTTGCGAATGCGGTCGAGCTGGCACCGGACGATTCGGCGCGCATCGAAGGGATTGCGGCGAGCGTGCTGGCCCAGGCGGACAAGACCCGGGACGCGTTCTACGGTGCGAACCTGCGCGCGCTGACCAAGGTCGTCACGCAGTTGAACCGCTGGCGCAGCGCCGGCGCGCACGATGCGTCGGTCAGGTCGATCGCGAAGCAGTTCGACGGCATCTGTGGGAAACTGCCCGCCGGCGATCCGCAGGCAAGCGCCTGCGCACGCCTGATCCAGCCGGTCAAGGCATAGCATCCGGTGGCGCTGCGTGGGCTTTCGGGATGCCGGCCGGCGCTTTTCCCGATACCAACGAGGCCACCGACACCATGCCCCATCTGACGCTCGAATATTCCGCGAACCTCGACGGGTTCGACGCCGGCGCGACCCTGCGCGCACTCAATGCCGCGCTGTCCGCATCCGGCCAGTTCGACGAACTCGACATCAAGAGCCGCGCGCTGCGGTTCGACATCTTTGCGGTCGGCACGTCGCCGGCGCCGCGTGCGTTCGTTCATGCGAAGCTCGCGGTGCTGAGCGGCCGGTCGATCGACGTCAAGCGCGAACTCTCGGAGCAGGTGCTGGCGGAACTGGCACGGCACGTCGTCGCGCCGTCCGGCACCCATCTGCAACTGTGCGTGGAAATACTGGAACTGGAGCGCGGCTCCTACGCGAAAGCCAGCATCGAGCCGCGCTGAGCGGGACGATCGACGCGTGCCGCGCGAGCCGGGAACGCCACGCCGAGCGAGCGCGGCTCACACGTTCGATACCGGATTACTGGCCCGTCGAGTACGGGCCGCCGCTACCGTATCCGGCGCCCGCGGCTCGCGGCGTGCCCTGTTGCCGGGCGATCTTCGACTCGGCGGCCTGGATGCTGGCGGGGTAGAACCAGTCGCTCGGCTGGAAGCCGGCTTTCCTCAGCGCCGCCACTTCGGCATGCACTTGCGCACGCGTGAGCGGCTGGCTGGCTTGCGCCTGCGCGGCGACGGGAACGGCGAATGCGGCCGCGAGGGCGATCGTGCGGATCAGCGGGTTCATGAGCGGATACCTCCATGTTGTCGACGGCGCCGATTGCACATGGTGACCGTCGAAAGCAGTGTAGGCCTCGCCCGACGCGCGAAAAATGCCGCAGCGGCCAACGTAGTGTTTTGCTGGGGACAACAATCGGTGCGCGGGCGCATGGGGTTGAACGGCGGCCGGCGAAAAAGGGGAGGAGTCGTGCGGGATGCCGGCCGCTTCGATACGGCCGGACTGCGGGCGGGATAGTAGGCCTGACAGCGGGCCAGACAGCGGCGGCCCGGAGCCGGGCCGCCGCGGGTGTTACACGAGCCCGGTCGTGTAGTACACCGCGATCACGAAGAACACCGCAAGCGTCTTGATGATCGTGACCGCGAAGATGTCGCGGTACGACTCGCGGTGCGTGAGGCCCGTGACGGCGAGCAACGTGATGACCGCGCCGTTGTGCGGCAGCGTGTCCATGCCGCCGCTGGCCATCGCGACGACCCGGTGCAGCACGTCCAGCGGGATATTGGCAGCCTGCGCACCCTTGATGAACAGGTCGGACATCGCGGCGAGCGCGATGCTCATGCCGCCCGACGCCGAGCCCGTGATACCGGCGAGCGAGCTGACCGACACGGCCGCGTTGACGAGCGGGTTCGGAATGCTCTTCAGTGCATCGCTGACGACGAGGAAACCCGGCAGTGCGGCAATCACGCCGCCGAAGCCGTATTCCGACGCGGTGTTCATCGCGGCGAGCAGCGCACCGGCGACGGCGGCCTTCGAGCCGGCCGCGAAGCGCCCGCTGACGCGCTTGAACGCGGTGAGGATAACCAGCACGATGCCGAGCAGCAGCGCGGCCTCGACCGACCAGATCGCGACGACCGTCTTGATCGACGTCGTGACCGGCGCATGCACGCCGGGCAGCACTTCCGGCGTGACCGTGTACGACGCGGCGCCGTACCACTGCGGGATCAGCTTCGTGAACGCGAAGTTCGACACGCCGACGAGGATCAGCGGCAGGATCGCGAGTGCAGGATTCGGCAGCGACTTCGCCTCGACGCGCTCCGGCTCGTTGACGAGCGACGTGCCGTAGCCTTCGCCCTTCGCCATGGCCGAACGACGGCGCCATTCGAGATACGTGAGGCCGACGACGATGATGAACAGCGAGCCGATCGTGCCGAGCGCGGGCGCGGCCCAGGCGGTCGTCTTGAAGAACGTGGTCGGGATGATGTTCTGGATCTGCGGGGTGCCCGGCAGCGAATCCATCGTGAACGAGAACGCGCCGAGCGCGATCGCGCCGGGCATCAGACGTTTCGGGATGTTGCTTTGCCGATAGAGTTCGGCCGCGAACGGATAGACCGCGAACACCACGACGAACAGGGACACGCCGCCGTAGGTGAGCAGCGCGCACACCGCGACGATCACCGCATTCGCGCGCGAGCGGCCGATGTAGCGGATTGCCGCATGGACGATCGACTCGGAGAAGCCGGACAGTTCGATCACCTTGCCGAACACCGCGCCGAGCATGAACACCGGGAAATACAGTTTGACGAAGCCGACCATCTTCTCCATGAAGATGCCGGAGAAGACCGGGGCGACGGCGGCGGGGTCGGTCAGGAGCACCGCGCCGAGCGCGGCGATCGGCGCGAACAGGATCACGCTGTAGCCGCGATACGCGGCGAACATCAGGAACGCCAGCGCGGCGAGGACGATCACGAAAGACAAGGGAGTCTCCTAATGGCTTTGGTTGTTGTTCGATCGCGCGATGCGCCGCGGACCGGCTCAGGTTCGTGCAGGTTTCGTGCCATCGGCCGCATTGCGCCGCCGGACATGGGTCCGGCGGTGACCGGCGGGCCCGCGCCGGCCAATGTCTGACGATTCTACATAAAACGTCTCTGTCCGGAGACGATATGGCCCCCCTGCAAGCCCGTGAATGGGGGGAGGGCTTTCCCGGACAACGCATTGCGGGGTGTCTCCGGAATGAGATAATCCGTCCCGATCCGGAGACAGCCGGGCCACGATACACGGAGACGACGACACGATGATGAATGACTGGGCCCGCCTGCCGGTCAATTACGGCGATGTGCTGCGGCGCGCCGCCGAGTCGCTGTTCAGGACCTTCGAGGATTCGAGCGCGGGAACGGTGGTTGTCGATCGCGACGCGCGCGTCGTGTGGATGAACGAGCGGTATGCGGCGCGTTTCGGTTTTGCCGACCCGCAGCAGGCCGTCGGCCTCGACTGCGAGGCCGTGATTCCGAACAGCCTGATGCGCGAAGTCGTGTCGACCGGGCAGCCGATCCTGCTCGATATCATGGAGACGGGCCGCGAGCCGCTCGTCGTCACGCGCCTGCCGCTGAAGAACGAGGCCGGCGAGACGGTCGGCGCGATCGGGTTCGCGTTGTTCGACCAGTTGAAGACGCTCACGCCGATCTTCTCCCGCTACGCACAGCTCCAGCAGCAACTGATCGCGACGCAGCGTTCGCTCGCGCAGGCGCGCCGCGCGAAATACACGTTCGCGAGCTTCGTCGGCACCAGTGCCGCGAGCCTCGAAACCAAGCGCCAGGCGCGCCGCGCCGCGCAGGTCGACTCGCCGGTGCTGCTGCTCGGCGAGACGGGCACCGGCAAGGAACTGCTCGCGCATGCGATCCACGCGGCGTCGGCACGTGCACTCCAGCCGCTCGTGACCGTCAACGTCGCCGCGATTCCCGACACGCTGCTCGAAACCGAATTCTTCGGTGCGGCGCCCGGCGCATACACGGGCGCCGACCGCAAGGGGCGCGTCGGCAAGTTCGAGCTGGCCGATCGCGGCACGCTGTTTCTCGACGAGATCGGCGACATGCCGCTGCCGTTGCAGGGCAAGCTGCTGCGCGTGCTGCAGGACAAGGAATTCGAGCCGGTCGGCTCGAACCGGATCGTGCGCGCGGACGTCCGGATCATCGCCGCGACGTCGGCTGACCTGCCGGCGCTGGTGGCGGCCGGGCGATTTCGCGCGGATCTCTATTACCGGCTGAACGTGCTGACGATCCATGCGCCGCCGCTGCGCGAGCGGGCGTCCGACATCGCGGCGCTTGTCTATGCGACGCTCGAGGAATTGGCGGCCCAGCACGGACGTGCCGCGCATTGCGAGCTGACCGACGATGCGCTGCGGATGCTGTGCGCGTATCCGTGGCCGGGCAACGTGCGCGAATTGCGCAATACGCTCGAACGCGCACTGATGCTGTCGGACCGCTCGGTGATCGATGCGCGGGCGCTCGCGCCCTTCCTCGGGCCGGTGCGCGTATCGGCGGACGGGGCGTCGCCCGTGCAGCGGGCGGCTGTGGCGCCGGCCGAGCGGCGTACGGGCGAAGCATCCGGGGGGCCGGCCGTTACGTATGCCGACGCGCTGGCGGAGTGGGAGCGCCAGTACCTGACCGATGCGCTGGCGGCCTGCGGCGGCAAGGTCGTCGAAGCTGCCGCGCGCATCGGGATCGGTCGCGCGACGCTTTACAAGAAGCTGGCGGCGCTGGGAATCGACCGGTAGGCCGATCGGCAATGTGGATGCGGCCATAGCCGACGCATCGAACAGGAGTGCAGGATGAAGCGGATCGGTGTCGCGGGGTGGCTGACCATGTTGCTGGCGACCTCGGCGTTCGCGCAGTCCGGCGACGCCGACGCGCCGGAGGCGCGGCGCAACTGGTACAACGATCCGTTCATCGCGTTGTCGCAGGAGGTGGCCGAATGCCCGTTGCCGCTTGGCCCATGGATGACCCGGGCCGAGATGACCGACGACGCGCACTACCGCGCCGAGCGCGGCACCACCTGCTGGCTCGCGCACCGCTGCACGAAGCCGAACTCGTATATGTACGACGCACCGATCGCCGACGCCGCGAAGGCCCGTTTCGCCGGCTCCGACCGGCTGCGCGGCACGAGCCTGTGGATCACCGTACAGCGGCGTTTCATCTATGTGGAAGGATGCGCCGATGCCGCGTTCGATCGCCAGGCGTTGCAACGCGAGCTCGAGGCGCTGCCGGACGTCGAGCAGGTGTTCGTTCGCATCACCGACGATCCGCGCCGGAGCTTGCCCTACAAGGCGCGCGGGCAGCCCGGGCGCACGCCGAACTGACGGCGGGCTGCCCGCACATGGCATACTCGCGACATTCAAAAAACGGTTGACGGGAAGAACAATGAAACACATGCTTGCCTCGGTCTGTCGGTGGCCTCGAGCGGCCGTCATGTTGGCGCTGGTTGCGGGGCTCGGCGGGTGCGGCGGCAGCGCGCCGCTGTTCACTTCGGACGGGCGCCCGACCACGCAGGTGCAGTGCACCGGCAGCGACTGGAGCAATTGCACGGACAATGCCCGGGCGATCTGCAACGGGGATTTCGAAGTACTTCAGCAGTCGAGCGATGACGCCACACGAAATCTTCTCTTCGCGTGCAAGAAGAAAAGCGGTTATTGATCCCGTCATGACCGGCTGAGGCGCCTCGCATCGGGAAGCGTTTTTCTGTTTGCTGAAAATCCGCTGTTTTTCACGTATGACACTCACGGAGTCCCCTCGATATGGCGACCTACAGGCAACTGACCGTGCAGCTCGAACGGCTTCAGCAAAAGATCGACAAGGAACGCGAGAAGGCGATTGCCGATGCGATTGCCGATATCCGAGCGAAAATCGAGGAATACGACATTACGCCGGAAGAACTCGGTTTTCGTCCGGCAGGGGCGGCCGCCGCCGCGAAGCCGAAGCGCAACTTGCCGCCCAAATACCTGAATCCGAAGACGGGCGAAACCTGGAGTGGCCGCGGGCGATCGCCGACATGGCTCGGCAAGAATCGCGAGCGTTTCCTGATCAAGGACTGACTCCCGAAAACTCTCACCTTTCACGTGTCGACCGACGGTGCGAACGGCCATTCGGCCGCCGCACCGTTTTGTTTTTGTGAATGCGTCGCGCCATTGCTGCCGACACGTCGAAGTCATGCGCCGCGCAATCGGCGGATTCCGTTCTGCGAATTCATCGCGATTCGACGGCATATCGCGGCGAATTCCGGCAAACAGCCACGCAATTGCGCGGCACGTGCGCATTTGCATTTGCCAATCTCGCGGTGCGCGCATCGCGCGGATGTCCATCACCTTTCGCGCGGCGGCGCGTGACGTCGAGCAATTCCCGAAGATACTCACCATGGCTCCTGTAAATCCTCACCTTTGAGGAAAGGGGCGCTGAATTGCGCGATGTTGGCTGCACCGTGCGCGCCTGGCGAAGGTGCTTGGTCGGCGTGCGGCGATGTCGGGCCGCAAGCAGGTTGCAGGCCCATGGTGCGAGCGTTGACGCTCGTCGAACAGTCGTCCGTTCGGCATATAGGCAGCCGCATGCGCTTCGCCTATGCTTGGAGTTCGCTCCGATCGGCGCACGGCCTGTCCGTGCCGCATCCCGATCGGGCCGTCTTTCGTTACCGCAGGGAGCCCATGTGACCGTTCGCCATCTCGATGCGTTGTTCCAGCCCAAGTCCGTTGCGGTCGTCGGCGCGTCGTCGCGTGCGGGCAGTATCGGTGCGATGGTGTGGTCGCGCGTGCTCGACGGCGCGTTCCCGGGGCCCGTGTGGCCCGTCAACCCGAAATATCGGGATCTCCACGGGCATGCGGTCGTCGCCGATGTCGACCGGCTGCCCGCACCGCCGTCGGTTGCCGTGATCTGCACGCCGCCCGCGACCTGGGCCGGTATCGTGCGCAAGCTCGGCGAGCTCGGCACGCGCGTTGCGGTGATCGTCGGCGACGCGCGCACCGACGCCGATCGCGCCGCGCTCGACCGCACGTTGAAGGCGGCGAAGCCGTTCGTGCTGCGCATCGTCGGGCCCGGCAGCCTGGGCGTGCTGTCGCCCGCGCGGCATGCGCATTTCGGCGCGCCGGCCTATACGGCGCGCCCGGGCGGCGTCGCGTGGGTGTCGCAATCGAACGCGCTGACGAACGCGGTGCTCGGCTGGGCCGGCGCGCGCGGTCTCGGTTTTTCGCATGTCGTCGCGCTCGGCGGCGAGTCCGACGTCGATGCGGGCGACGTGCTTGACTATCTGGCGAGCGATCCCGGCACACGCGCGATCCTGCTCGAACTCGATACCGTGCGCGCCGCACGCAAGTTCATGTCGGCTGCGCGCGCGGCCGCGCGCAACAAGCCGGTGCTCGCATTGCGCACCGGTCGCGCGGATCCCGGCGACGCGCTCTATACGGCCGCATTCCAGCGCGCGGGGATGGTGCGTGTCGATGCGCTGGACGATCTGCTCGACGAGATCGAGACGCTCGGCGTCGGCCGCGTCACGGCGCGCGGCGCGGCAACGCTCGTCACGAGCGATGCGGGCGTCGCGAAGCTCGCGGTCGATGCGGTCGCCGAAGTTCGCGACGTGCTGGCCGACTGGTCGCCCGCGGTCACGTCAGCCGTATCGGCCGCGCTGCCGCACCTCGCGGCGCCCGGCAATCCGCTGACGCTCGGCGACGATGCCCGGCCCGAACACTTCGCCGCGGCGATCAAGGCGCTCGCGCCGTTTCCGCAAACGGGCACGCTGTTCGTCGTCCATTCGACTTCGCACAGCGCGCCGGCCGATGCGGTTGCGCGTACGCTGATCGAAGCGCGGCAGTACGCGCATCGCGGCATCCTCGCGTGTTTCTTCGGTTCGGTGGACGCCGCGACACGCGATGCGCTGCACGAGAACGGCATTCCCGTGCATACGACGCCGCAGCGGCTCGCGCGCGCGTATGCGCGTCTCGTCGACTACAACCTCGGGCGGCAGTTGCTGATGCAGACACCCGAGGGCACGCCGCCGCAGCCGGCCGAATGCGTGGCCTCCGCGCAGGCCGACGCGCGCCGGATGGTCGAGGCCGGCCGGCACGAGTTGACCGGCGAAGCCGCACTGCGCTGGCTGTCGCATTTCGGGTTGCAGGGCGAACCGGCCGTCGAGCCGGCCGGAACGAAAGTCGTCGATGTCACGGTCGACATGTACGACGATTCGAACTTCGGCCCGGTGTTCCGGTATGCCGTGCCGCCCGCGGACGGCGTATCGGCGCCGTTCGTCGTCTACGGCCTGCCGCCGCTGAACACCGTGCTCGCCCGCGCGGTGATGGAGCGCTCGCCATATGCGCGCAGCACGCCCGTCGAGCCGACGCTCGACGCGTTGACCGCGCTGTCGCAGGTCGTGTGCGATGTGCGCGAAGTCGTTGCGATGTCGGTCACGCTGCGCGTGCTGCCCGACCGCGCACAGGTGATGGCGCCGCGCGTCACGCTGGCCGCGGGGCGCAGCCGGCTCGCGATCATGCCGTATCCGCGGCACCTGGAACAGACACTCGAGTGGCGCGGCGAGACGGTGACGATCCGGCCGATCCGCCCGGAAGACGAGGCCGCGCACAACGAACTGCTCGGCGCGATGACGCCGGACGATCTGCGCATGCGTTTCTTCGGCGCGGTGCGCAGCTTCGATCACTCGCAGGTCGCGCGCATGACGCAGATCGACTACGACCGCGAGATGGCCTTCATCGTGTCGTTTACCGATGTGTCGGGGCGGGACCACACGCTCGCGGTGGTGCGCGCGGTGGCCGATCCCGACAACGAGACGGCGGAATTCGCAATCGCGGTGCGGCCCGATCAGAAGGGCAAGGGGCTGGGCCGGCTGCTGATGGCCCGCATCATCGACTATGCGCGCTCACGCGGAACCGCATGGATGATCGGCGAGGCGCTGCGCGAGAATTCGGCGATGATCTCGCTCGCGAAAGCATGCGGCTTTGCCGTAGCGACGACGGAGGAGCCCGGCGTCGTGGGCTTCAGGATGAAGTTGCAGCCGTAGCGTCTGCCGGATGCCGCAACATGCGGCAGACGTCGCGAACCCGCCGATGTCTCCGGCCTGCACGGCGGATGACGACCACAAACGATCAGGAATGCAGATCGTTTGGGTGTTGCACAGCGAACAAAGCGCACACCAACGTGCCGGCGCCTGTTGTACACGGAGCGAGTCGGTTTTTCGCGGTACCGGAGGAGGCGTGCAGCATGGCGCGATACACGAACTACGCGTCTGTTCGGCTCGATGCGTGCGTACACATTCGTCGCTTCGTTCCTCCCGAAAATTCACAATCGTCACAAAGGTGAGATTTTTCGGGAGCCACGTGCGAGCGCTATCCAGAGCGTTCGGTGAGCCTTCCCGGGAGCAGCCGGTGAGCACCTGCGGGAGGCGCTGGTGAGCCTTTCCGGGAAGCATGGGTGAGCGGTTGCGGGAAGCGTCGGTGAGGGCATTCGGGAGGCTTCGGTGAGTGTCTCCGGGAGCCTTTGGTGAGCTTTTTCGGGAGGTACTGGTGAGAGCCTGCGGGACGCCAAGGTGAGGCTTTTCGGGAGCATCCGGGCGGATGGCTCCCGCAGGTGCGGCGCCGGCCAGGGCCGGCATCGCACACGGGGGCGGGCACGCATGAACCGTGCCCGCGATCGCGTTCAGGCGGCGAGTTTCGACGCCGCGTCGTTCACCTGGTCGCGCGAAATCGCCAGTTCCTCAAGGTGCGGATCGGCGTAGACGGCGCCGGTTTCGCGCTCGAGGCGGGCGATCGTCAGCGCACAGCGCGCAATGTCCTTCGGCATCGCGATGAAGCGCTTGACCGATTCGCCGGACGTGAACGCGTCGAACAGCGCGCCGCGCACGTCGTCCGGAAGCGTCTTGGTCCACTGGTACGGCTTGCCGTTGAACGTGATCGACGGCGGCAGCGTGCGTTCCTTCTTGGTCGCCGTGATGAGCCCGTAGGTGCGGGCCGCGTCCCCGATCTGCTCGGGCGAGAAAAGTTCGTCGGGCGTGATGTCGAACTGCTCGATGTAGTTCTCGATCGCCTGCATCGCGGCGGCACGGTCGTCGCGCTTCTTCTGCGCGCGCGCGACGATGTCGCGCAGCTCGTCCGCCTCCTCGGGCGTGATCGTGAAGCTTGCCTGCTTCTGCTGAAGTTCGGAGAAACGCTGGAATTCTTGATCGTTCAGAAGTTTGGCCATGACATCCATCGGACACGACGGCCGCGACAACCGGCCGCCGTTGTTTTTGAGAGGGCCGCTATTCTAGCGTAGCGCCGAGCGTCGCACCGGCGTTGCACGCGACCGGGGGCGGCAAGACGGGCTCGCGTCCCCGGTGGTGCGTTTCGTCGAGCCCGTGCGTCAGCAGGTCTCGGTGCGGCACATCGACAGATGGGCGGCCGTGTCGCGCAGCTCTGCGACGACCACGTCGACGGAAGGCGCCAGGTGCGCATCGAGCCGGCGCATGTACGGGCAGGTCAGTACCGCGATCGCATGGCCGGATGGCCCGAGGATCGGTGCGGTCAGGTCGGTCACGCCGTGTGCCTGGCGGCTGTCCTGGCGCAGGTAGCCGCTCTGCCGGATGGCCTGGCATGCCGTCGCGAGCTCCTGCTCGTTGAGGGGCGCTTCGCCCTTGACCTTGCGATGTTCGGCGAGCATGTGCGCGCGCTGCTCGGGGCCCTGGAACGACAGCATCATGCGCCCCGACGCCGTGTCGGCGAGCCCGATGCGCGAGCCGAGCCGGACCGACACGCCCCACGGGCCGGGCCCGTCGACCTGCGCGATCACGAGCAGGTTGCCGCGATCGTAGACGGACAGGTGGCAGGACTGTTCGGAGGTGTCGGCGAAACGCTGCATCAGCGGCAATGCCTCCGCAATCAGCCGGCTCATCGGCGGATGCCGATGCGCGAGCGAGAACAGCTTGAGGCTGAGCGTGTAGCGGTCGCCGCCCGTCGAGCGCATCACGTAGCGGCGCGCGACGAGACGTTCGAGCATCCGGTAGATCTCGCTCGCGTTGCGGCCGAGCTCCTTCGTGATTTCGGTGCGGGTGAGGCCTTCTTTCTGCTCCGACAGGAGTTCGAGAATGTCGAGACCCTTGTCGAGCGCGGGCGCGCGATAGCGGTCGATTGCTCCCGTCGATTCCCGAGCGTCGCAGCCGGGAAGCAGGTCGTTGGTTGTTTGCATTGTCGGTGTAAGGTTGGAGGATTGCTTTCGATCAGTTGGCGACGCACGCTGACCAATTCTGCAACTCGCTTGTGTCGATCCCGTATATGGCGCGAAAGCCATCTTTTTGAGCTTAACAACAAACATTTAGTGTGCAATGCAGCGTCTTTTTACCGATCGTTACCGAACAAGAACGGATTGATTCCCTCCCGGGATGACAGGGAAGCCCCGAATACCCAGTATTCTTAACAGGTGAAGTGGTTCAGGTTTTTGAAAGCAAGTTGAACGTCCACGATGCCGTGATGCCCGCGATGCTGCGCCGCGGCGACCGGGGGGCATGCCTATAGTGGGTATCCGTCGCGTGTCATTTCACGGTGCGCGGCGGATGGTACAAAGGCTGGGTGGGCCAGCGACGGTGCGGTCCGCGCGTGAAGCCGGCCGGTATCGGCCGGATCCTGTCGCGGGTGCCGGGCCGTCGTCGCCGATGCGCAGACCGGCGGCCGCCCGTTCGACGCGCGCCGCACCTCCGTGCGGCGCCACGATCGCTGCGCCCGCGCGAGTCTCGCGCGTCGGACGGCATGCCGGAGGCGGCCCCGACGCGCGTAATCGACGATCGACTCTCAGCCCGGCGTGCGGTCGCGAAATGCCGCGCGCCGGTATCCTGTCAAATTCGACAACAGAGGTTGAGCACGATGAAACTGCTTCGCTATGGTCCGACCGGCCAGGAAAAGCCCGGAATCCTCGACGCGGACGGCCGGATTCGCGACCTGTCCGCGCATGTGCCGGATCTGTCCGGCGACGTGCTGTCCGACGCGGGCCTCGCGCGGCTGCGCGCGATCGATGCGGCCACCTTGCCGCTCGTGTCCGGCGAGCCGCGCATCGGCGCGTGTGTCGGGCAGGTCGGCAAGTTCATCGGTATCGGCCTGAACTACGCGGACCATGCGGCGGAGGCCGGCATGGCGGTGCCGAAGGAGCCGGTCGTGTTCGGCAAATGGACGAGTTCGATCTGCGGCCCGAACGACGACATCGAGATCCCGAAGGGTTCGGTCAAGACGGACTGGGAAGTCGAGCTGGGCGTCGTGATCGGCGCGACGTGCAAGGACGTCGACGAAGCGCGCGCGCTCGATTACGTGGCGGGCTACTGCGTCGTCAACGACGTATCCGAGCGCGAGTGGCAGATCGAGCGCGGCGGCCAGTGGGACAAGGGCAAGGGCTTCGACACGTTCGGCCCGGTCGGTCCGTGGCTCGTCACGCGCGACGAGGTGCCCGATCCGCAGCGTCTCGACCTGTGGCTCGAAGTCGACGGTCACCGTTATCAGAACGGCAACACGCGCACGATGGTGTTCACCGTTGCACAGCTGATCGCCTATCTGTCGCGCTGCATGACGCTGCAGCCGGGCGACGTGATCACGACCGGCACGCCGCCGGGCGTCGGCATGGGCGTCAAGCCCTCCCCGGTGTTCCTGAAGGCCGGCCAGACGGTGCGCCTCGGTGTCGAAGGGCTCGGCGAGCAACGCCAGCTCGCGCGCGCCGCACGATAACCGCACGGGCGGGACCGCCGTCGAACGACCGCTGCCGGCGGTCGTCGGAGGCCGGGCATCGACGATTCGAACGTAAAGGCCCGATTCCGCGTTGCGCGGAATCGGGCCTTTCGCATGGGTACGCGGGTGCGATCACACGATGTTGTCGAGTTCGCAGTGCGCTTCCAGCCGATATCCGTCGGGATCGACGACGAAAGCCGCGTAGTAGCCGGGGCCGTAGCGGTCGCGCTTGCCGGGCCCGCCGTTGTCCTGGCCGCCGTGCTCGAGCGCGGCGCGGTAGAACGCGTCGACCTCGACAGGCGACGCGGCCTTGAACGACAGGTGCAGCCCCGAGTCGGGATCGGCGGCGACGGGGCGCGTCGCATGCTGCAGCCACAGTTGCGGCTCCGTCCTGCCGTATCCGATGGCGCCGTCGTCGCTATACAGCCGCTTGTAGCCGAGCGCGCCGAGCGTGCTGTCGTAGAACGCGCGGCTGCGGCCGACGTGTGCCACGCCGAACGAGAGGTGATCGATCATCAGTTGGCTCCTTGAATCGAGAAGGGACTTCCGTGCAGCAAACCTGTTTTTAACCACCATGCTGGTTATGTTAGGAAGCGTCCCCGGGCTTGTCAACCAGCATGATGGTTAGATACGATCCGGACATGAGCCATATGCACCCTTCCGTCACGATGGACTGCCTGATTCCGGCGCCGCCCGAAACCCTGAGCATCGATTTCGCGAACACGCTGTACTGGCGCGGCAGCGACTCGCCGACCGAAACCCTCGGGACGATGGACGATCTGCTGGCGTGGTGCCGGGAGCAGGCCGGCGTGCCGGCCAGCCTGGCGCAAACGTGCGGCACGCGTAGCGTGGAGGAGGAGGGGGCGCCGGCGGCGCTTGCGCGCGCGCTCGCGTTGCGCGACGCGCTGTATCGGCTCTTTCATGCACAGGCCGAGCAGCGTGAGCCGCAGGCCGAGGATCTCGCGCTGCTCGGCGGCTTTCTCGCGGAAGCGGCGCCGCGCATCGCGCTGGCGCGCGTCGACGGCGGCTACGCGTGGCGGATCGCGGAGGGCCGCGCGACGCTGGCCCGGCTGCTGAGCCCGGTATTGTGGTCGGCGATCGACCTGCTGGGCGGCGCGCGGCTCGCGAAGGTCAAGCGTTGCGCGAACGATGCGTGCCAGTGGCTGTTCATCGACGACAGCAAGAACGGCAGCCGTCGCTGGTGCTCGATGTCGTCGTGCGGCAATCGCGCGAAGGCGTACCGCCACTATCACAAGGCCGACTGACGAGCGTGTTCGGGCGGGCGCGCGGCGGCGCGTCGAATCCGGGCGAGCCTATTTCGCCGACAGCTTCCGCCACAGCGTCGTCTTGCTGATGCCGAGCATCGCGCATGCGCGGTCGCGGTCGCCGCCGCACGCGTCGAGTGCCGCGCGGATCTCGTCGGCTTCCGCACGGCGGCGGCGCGCGTGCAGCGTCTGCGCGTCGTCGGCGTCGGCCGTGTCGGGCGGCGCGACGAACAGCTCGGGCGCGATCGCCCGCAGCGCGTCGGGATCGAGCGCGCCGCATGCGCCGGCGGGATCGCCTTCGTCGGCTTCCTCGGCCAGTTCCACCGCGATCCGTTCGATCACGTTCTGCAGTTCGCGCACGTTGCCGGGCCACCGGTAGCGCGCCAGCGTTGCCTGGGTCGCGCCGAGCACGCGCGCGGCGTCGCCGGCGTCGCGCAGGCGGTCGGCCAGGCGGGGTTCGCGCCGCGCGGCCTGCACGAGCAGCGTGGCCGCGAGCGCCGGGATGTCGGCCGCGCGCTCGCGCAGCGGCGGCAGGCCGACGTTCAGGATGTTGAGCCGGTAATAGAGATCCGCGCGGAACGTGCCGGCCTCGACGGCCGCGAGCAGCGGACGGTGCGTCGCGGCGACCACGCGCACGTCGATGCGGATCGGCTCGGTCGAGCCGAGACGGATCACCTCGCGCTCCTGCAGCACGCGCAACAGCCGGCTCTGCAGCGACGGCGGCATCTCGCCGATCTCGTCGAGAAACAGCGTGCCGCGGTGCGCGGCCTCGAACAGGCCGGTCTTGCCGCCGCGCCGCGCGCCGGTGAACGCGCCTTCTTCATAGCCGAACAGCTCGCTTTCGAGCAGCGCTTCCGGAAACGCGCCGCAGTTGACCGCGACGAACGGGTAGCCGCGCCGCGCGGACAGCGCGTGCAGGCTTTGCGCGATCATTTCCTTGCCGGTGCCGCTTTCGCCGAGCACCAGGACGGTCGCGTCCGATTTCGCATAGCGGCGCACGAGATCGCGCACGCGCGCCATCGGCGCGGAGGCGCCGATCACGTCGTCGAGCGCGTAGCGCGCGGCGAACTGCTGCGTGGTCGGCTGCGAACGCAATGCGCGGTCGAGCCGTTCGACCGCGCGAGATTCCTGGAACGTCAGCACGCTGCCCGACGTGACGCCGCGATCGACGAGCGGCCCGCGATGCACGACGTAGCGCACGCCGCGCACGGTCGCGAGCGCATCGCCGTCCTCGCCGCGCAGCGTGCGCAACTCCGGGCGCAGGTCGACGAGCGCGCGGCCGACGGCCGCCCCGGGTTCGACCCCGAGCGCCGACGCGAGCCGCTCGTTGATCGCCTCGACGCGGCCGCGCGCGTCGAGCGCGACCACGCCGTCGCGCAGGTGCTGCAGCAGGTTGTCGAGCCGCTGGCGGCGGAACGCCTCGGCGTGCGTCGCATAGGCGACTTCGAGCGCCGTATCGACGGCCTTGCGTACCGATGCGTGCGAATACAGGAACACCGCGCCCATGCCGGCGCTGGCCGCGAGATCGGTGACGAGGCCGGGGCCGACGATCGTCTCGATGCCGCGGTCGTGCAGGTCGTGCACGCAGGCTTCCGCTTCCTGCGCGGACTGATATGACGCAAACTGCACGTCGAGGCCGTATGCGGCGACGAAGCGGCGCACTTCGGGCGGCGTTTCCCCGGCGCTGACGAGCGCGATCCGCGATGCGTCGCGCCGCGCGCGCGCGAGCGCCTGCATCACGTCGAAGCCGGTGGGCGACACCACCACCACCGGCACTTGCGCACGCGTTTTCAGGAAGCCGCCGTTCGAGCCGGCCGCGACGATCACGTCGGGCCGCGCGGTGCCGGCCTCGGCGATCGCGCTGAGCGCATCCTCATAGGCGCGCGTGACGATGCGCACGTCGGCGCGTTCGTCGAATTCGCCGGCGATCTCGCGAAAGAGATCGCGCAGGCGGCTGATACCCATCGCCCAGATGCGCGGGCGCACCGCGCGATCGGCCGGGCCGACGGGCTTGGTCGAGGAGAGGTCCATGACGGTGGATTATGCGCGTGCGATTTCATTTTTGAAACATGAGATTGCCGATTTGAAATATCCAGGCGTGACGTCGCCCGTGCCGGTTGCTTAAGAATCAGTGGGTTAGCGGAGTTCAGCGAGCTGGCCCGGTCCTTGCTGTTATCGGGCATTCCATCAGGAGGCCGTTCATGAGCAATACGCATCTTCAGAGCGCCGGCGCGAAATTCCGCGCGGCAGTCGCGGCGGAACAGCCGCTGCAGGTGGTCGGCGCGATCACCGCGTACGCGGCCAAGATGGCGCAGGCCGTCGGCTTCAAGGCCGTGTACCTGTCGGGCGGCGGCGTCGCCGCGAACTCGCTCGGGATCCCCGATCTCGGCATCAGCACGATGGAAGACGTGCTGATCGACGCGAACCGGATCACCAACGCGACCGACCTGCCGCTGCTGGTCGACATCGATACGGGCTGGGGCGGCGCGTTCAACATCGCGCGCACGGTGCGCTCGTTCATCAAGGCCGGCGTCGCGGCCGTGCACCTGGAGGACCAGGTCGGCCAGAAGCGCTGCGGCCACCGTCCGGGCAAGGAAGTCGTGCCGACCGAGGAAATGGTCGACCGCGTGAAGGCGGCGGTCGATGCGCGTACCGACGACCAGTTCGTGATCATGGCGCGCACCGATGCCGCCGCCGCCGAAGGGATCGATTCGGCGATCGAGCGTGCGGTGGCCTATGTCGAGGCCGGCGCGGACATGATCTTCCCGGAAGCGATGAAGACGCTCGACGACTATCGCCGCTTCAAGGCGGCCGTGAAGGTGCCGATCCTCGCGAACCTGACCGAGTTCGGCTCGACGCCGCTGTTCACGCTCGACGAACTGCGCGAGGCGAACGTCGATATCGCGCTGTACTGCTGCGGCGCATATCGCGCGATGAACAAGGCCGCGCTGAATTTCTACGAAACGCTGCGCCGCGACGGCACGCAGAAGGCGGCCGTGCCGACGATGCAGACGCGCGCCGAGCTGTACGACTTCCTCGGCTATCACGAATACGAGCGCAAGCTCGACGAGCTGTTCGCGCAGGGCAAGAAGTAACGCGCCCGCGCGCCGGGACACGATTCCGGAACGCTTTGCATCGGTCGGGCCCGGCGCCGCGGCGCCGGTTGGAACGACCGCTGATACCCCCGATACACATTGGAGAACGGAAACATGAGCGAGACGAAAGACGCAGCAGCACCGGCCGCCGCAGGCGCATTCAAGCCGAAGAAGTCGGTGGCGCTGTCGGGCGTGACGGCCGGCAATACGGCGCTGTGCACGGTCGGCAAGACCGGCAACGACCTGCACTATCGCGGCTACGACATTCTCGACGTCGCCGAATCGTGCGAATTCGAGGAAATCGCGCACCTGCTCGTGCACGGCACGCTGCCGAACCTGACCGAACTGGCTGCGTACAAGACCAAGCTGCGCGCGCTGCGCGGCCTGCCGAACGCGCTGAAGGCGGCGCTCGAGCAAATCCCGGCGTCCGCGCACCCGATGGACGTGATGCGCACCGGCGTGTCGGTGCTCGGCACCGTGCTGCCGGAGAAGGACGACCACAACCTGCCGGGCGCGCGCGACATCGCCGACCGCCTGATGGCATCGCTCGGCTCGATGCTGCTGTACTGGTATCACTTCTCGCACAACGGCAAGCGCATCGAGACGGAAACCGACGACGACTCGATCGGCGGCCACTTCCTGCACCTGCTGCACGGCAAGACGCCGTCGAAGTCGTGGGTCGAGGCGATGCACACGTCGCTGATCCTGTACGCGGAGCACGAATTCAACGCGTCGACGTTCACCGGCCGCGTGATCGCGGGCACGGGCTCGGACATCTACTCGGCGATCACCGGCGCGATCGGCGCGCTGCGCGGGCCGAAGCACGGCGGTGCGAACGAAGTCGCGTATGAAATCCAGAGCCGCTACAGCTCGCCGGACGACGCCGAAGCCGATATCCGCCGTCGCGTCGAGAACAAGGAAGTCGTGATCGGCTTCGGCCACCCGGTCTACACGATCTCCGATCCGCGCAACAAGGTGATCAAGGGCGTCGCGCACAAGCTGTCGAAGGAAGCGGGCGACCTGAAGCTGTACAACATCGCCGAGCGCCTCGAATCGGTGATGTGGGAAGCGAAGAAGATGTTCCCGAACCTCGACTGGTTCAGCGCGGTGTCGTATCACATGATGGGCGTGCCGACCGCGATGTTCACGCCGCTGTTCGTGATCTCGCGCACGTCCGGCTGGAGCGCGCACATCATCGAGCAGCGCATCGACAACAAGATCATCCGCCCGAGCGCGAACTACACCGGTCCGGAAGACCTGCAGTTCGTGCCGATCGAGAAGCGCTGATCGCCAACCGTGCACGCCGGCTGCCCGCATGACGGGGGGCCGGCGTGCGCCGGACGCCATACCCGAGTTCCCCACATCATGAATACCGCCAACCGCAAACCCCTGCCCGGCACGTCGCTGGACTATTTCGACGCGCGCGCCGCGGTCGACGCGATCGCGCCCGGCGCCTACGACACGCTGCCGTACACGTCGCGCGTGCTCGCCGAAAACCTCGTGCGCCGCTGCGATCCGGCGATCCTTGCCGATTCGCTGAAGCAGATCGTCGAGCGCAAGCGCGAGCGCGATTTCCCGTGGTTCCCGGCGCGCGTCGTGTGCCACGACATCCTCGGCCAGACGGCGCTCGTCGATCTCGCGGGCCTGCGCGACGCGATCGCCGACGCCGGCGGCGACCCGGCGAAGGTGAACCCGGTCGTGCCGGTGCAGCTGATCGTCGACCACTCGCTCGCCGTCGAATGCGGCGGCTTCGATCCGGACGCGTTCGCGAAGAACCGCGCGATCGAGGATCGCCGCAACGAGGATCGCTTCCACTTCATCGAGTGGACGAAGAAGGCGTTCGAGAACGTCGACGTGATCCCGCCGGGCAACGGCATCATGCACCAGATCAACCTCGAGAAGATGTCGCCGGTGATCCAGGCGCACGACGGCGTCGCGTATCCGGACACCTGCGTCGGCACCGACAGCCACACGCCGCACGTCGACGCGCTCGGCGTGATCGCGATCGGCGTCGGCGGGCTCGAGGCGGAGAACGTGATGCTCGGCCGCGCGTCGTGGATGCGCCTGCCGGACATCGTCGGCGTCGAGCTGACCGGCAAGCGCCAGCCCGGCATCACCGCGACCGACGTCGTGCTCGCGCTGACCGAATTCCTGCGCAAGGAAAAGGTGGTCGGCGCCTATCTCGAATTCCGCGGCGCCGGCGCGGCGAGCCTCACGCTCGGCGATCGCGCGACGATCTCGAACATGGCGCCCGAATACGGCGCGACGGCCGCGATGTTCTTCATCGACGGCCAGACGACCGACTACCTGCGTCTCACCGGCCGCAGCGACGAGCAGGTGAAGCTCGTCGAGACCTACGCGAAGGCGGCGGGCCTGTGGGCCGACACGCTCGCCAATGCGCAGTACGAGCGCACGCTGACGTTCGACCTGTCGAGCGTCGTGCGCAACATGGCCGGCCCGTCGAACCCGCACAAGCGGCTGCCGACGTCCGATCTCGCCGCGCGCGGGATCGCCGGCCAGTGGGAAGAGAAGGCGGGCGAGATGCCCGACGGCGCGGTGATCATCGCCGCGATCACGAGCTGCACGAACACCAGCAACCCGCGCAACGTGATCGCCGCCGCCTTGCTCGCGCGCAACGCGAACGCGCGCGGCCTCACGCGCAAGCCGTGGGTGAAGAGTTCGCTCGCGCCCGGCTCGAAGGCGGTCGAGCTGTACCTGGAAGAAGCGAACCTGCTGCCCGAGCTCGAGAAGCTCGGCTTCGGCATCGTCGCGTTCGCGTGCACGACCTGCAACGGCATGTCGGGCGCGCTCGACCCGAAGATCCAGCAGGAGATCGTCGACCGCGACCTGTACGCGACGGCCGTGCTGTCCGGCAACCGCAACTTCGACGGCCGCATCCACCCGTATGCGAAGCAGGCGTTCCTCGCATCGCCGCCGCTGGTCGTCGCATACGCGATCGCCGGCACGATCCGCTTCGACATCGAGAAGGACGTGCTCGGCCACGACCCGGACGGCAAGCCCGTCACGCTGAAGGATATCTGGCCGACCGACGAGGAGATCGATGCGATCGTCGCGTCGAGCGTGAAGCCCGAGCAGTTCCGCAAGGTCTACGAGCCGATGTTCGCGCGCAGCGCCGACGCGGGCGAGCGCGCGGCGCCGCTGTACGACTGGCGCGCGCAGAGCACCTACATCCGCCGCCCGCCGTACTGGGAAGGCGCGCTGGCCGGCGAGCGCACGCTGCAGGGCATGCGCCCGCTCGCGGTGCTCGGCGACAACATCACGACCGACCACCTGTCGCCGTCGAACGCGATCCTGCTGGACAGCGCGGCCGGCGAGTACCTCGCGAAGATGGGCCTGCCGGAAGAAGACTTCAACTCGTACGCGACGCACCGGGGAGACCACCTGACCGCGCAGCGCGCGACCTTCGCGAACCCGACGCTGATCAACGAGATGGCGGTGGTCGACGGCGCGGTGAAGAAGGGCTCGCTCGCGCGCGTCGAGCCGGACGGCAAGGTCATGCGGATGTGGGAAGCGATCGAGACGTACATGAATCGCAAGCAGCCGCTGATCGTCGTCGCCGGCGCCGACTACGGCCAGGGCTCGTCGCGCGACTGGGCGGCGAAGGGCGTGCGGCTCGCGGGCGTCGAGGCGATCGCCGCCGAAGGGTTCGAGCGGATCCACCGCACGAACCTGATCGGGATGGGCGTGCTCCCGCTCGAGTTCAAGCCCGGCACCAACCGGACGACGCTCGGCATCGACGGCACCGAGACCTTCGACGTGATCGGCGAGCGCAGGCCGCGCGCCGACCTGACGCTCGTGATTCATCGCAGGAACGGCGAGCGCGTCGAGGTGCCGATGACGTGCCGGCTCGATACGGCCGAGGAAGTGTCGATCTACGAAGCGGGCGGCGTGCTGCAGCGTTTCGCGCAGGATTTCCTGGAATCGTCGCAGGCGGCGTGACGGGAAGGTGGTAAAGGCGGTTCGGCGCGCCGTCGGCGGTGCGCCGAACGAAGGGCCGGTTGTCGCGGCGGCGCAGGAGCGCCGGCCGCGCGGCAGGCCGGATTCGGTTTGCCGCGCATCGCTCCGGCGCGCGCGGCATCGGGCGGGAAGCCGGGTGGACGCACGGCTTCCCGCGGATCAGGGATACAACGGACATGGCTCATATTCCTCAAATCAGGGTTCCCGCGACCTACATCCGCGGCGGCACCAGCAAGGGCGTGTTCTTCCGGCTGCAGGATCTGCCCGACGCCGCGCAGGCGCCGGGCGCCGCGCGCGATGCGCTGCTGCTGCGCGTGATCGGCAGCCCCGATCCGTACGGCAAGCAGATCGACGGGATGGGCGGCGCGACGTCGTCCACCAGCAAGACGGTGATCGTGTCGAAGAGCGCGCGGCCCGGCCACGACGTCGACTACCTGTTCGGGCAGGTCGCGATCGACAAGGCGTTCGTCGACTGGACCGGCAACTGCGGGAACCTGTCGGCGGCGGTCGGCCCGTTCGCGATCAGCGGCGGCCTGGTCGATCCGGCGCGCGTGCCGCGTGACGGCGTGGCGATCGTGCGGATCTGGCAGGCGAACATCGGCAAGACGATCGTCGCGCACGTGCCGGTCACGAACGGCGCGGTGCAGGAGACGGGCGACTTCGAGCTGGACGGCGTCACGTTCCCGGCCGCCGAAGTGCAGCTCGAATTCATGGATCCGGCCGCCGAGGAAGAGGGCGCGGGCGGGTCGATGTTCCCGACCGGCAACCTCGTCGACGATCTTGCGGTGCCGGGCGTCGGCACGCTGAAGGCGACGATGATCAACGCGGGGATCCCGACGATCTTCGTCGAGGCCGAAGCGATCGGCTATACGGGCACCGAGCTGCAGGACGCGATCAACGGCGATGCGAAGGCGCTCGAGAAGTTCGAGACGATTCGCGCGCACGGCGCGCTGCGCATGGGCCTGATCGATACGCTCGACGAAATCGCGACGCGGCAGCACACGCCGAAGATCGCGTTCGTCGCGAAGCCGGCCGATTACGTCGCATCGAGCGGCAAGCGCGTGAACGCGGGCGACGTCGACCTGCTGGTGCGCGCGATGTCGATGGGCAAGCTGCATCACGCGATGATGGGCACGGCGGCGGTTGCGATCGGCACGGCCGCGGCGATCCCCGGCACGCTCGTCAACCTGGCGGCGGGCGGCGGCGAACGCAACGCGGTGCGTTTCGGGCATCCGTCGGGCACGCTGCGCGTCGGTGCGGAAGCGCGGCTCGAGAACGGCGAGTGGGTCGTCACGAAGGCGATCATGAGCCGCAGCGCGCGCGTGCTGATGGAAGGCTGGGTGCGCGTGCCGGGCGACGCGTTCTGACGCACGAACCGGGATGAGCGTTGCTCACCGCGATCCCTGCAAGGCGATTTCCGCCGCGCAGGGATTTTTTGTTTGCGGCGCGCGTGACGGACACGATCCGCGGCGCGAGGCACGGGGCCGGCGCATGCACCGAAGCGCCGGCCCGGAAAGGAGAATCGCATGCCGCTCGACACGCCGCTTGCCGGCACCCATATCGTCGAATTCGAAGGCCTCGGCCCCGGCCCGCTCGCGGGCTGGATGCTCGCCGGGATGGGCGCGCGGGTTACGCTGATCGCGCGTCCGTCCGGCCGCACCAGTGCGCCGGACGCGCTGCGGGCCCGCGACGGCGATCTGCTGCGCGAGGGTAAGGCGATCGTCGAACTCGACCTGAAATCGCCGGCCGGCCGCGAGGCCGCGCTCGACCTGATCGCACGGGCCGATGCGCTCGTCGAAGGGCTGCGGCCCGGCGTGATGGAGCGGCTCGGCCTCGGGCCCGACGACTGCGCGCGCCGTAACCCGGCGCTCGTGTACGGGCGGATGACCGGCTGGGGCCAGCACGGCCCGCTCGCGGCGGCGGCGGGGCACGACCTGAACTACGTCGCGCTGACGGGGCTGCTGTCGCTGTCCGCGCCGCGCGACGGCCGGCCGGGGTTGCCGCCCACTGTCGTCGGCGATGCGGGCGGCGCGCTCGGGTTCGCGTTCGGGATCGTCTGCGCGCTGTTCGACGTGCGCGGCGGCGGGCCGGGGCGCGTGGTCGACGGCGCGATCGTCGACATCGTGTCGATGCTCGGTTCGCTTGCATTGTGGGCGCGTGCGAACGGCCAGCTCGACGGCGCGCAGCCGAGCCTGTTCCACGACGCGCCGTTCTACGACGTGTATCGCTGCGCGGACGGCGAATGCGTGACGATCGGCGCGCTCGAACCGCCGTTCTACGCGCTGCTGGTCGAACGGCTCGGGCTGACCGACGTCGATCCGGCGTCGCAGTACGACCGCGCGCGCTGGCCCGCGCTGAAGGCGCGTTTCGCCGAGGTGTTCGCGCGGCAGCCGTCCGCGCACTGGCGTGCGTTGCTGGAGGGCACTGACGCGTGTTTCGCGCCGCTGCTGAGCGTGGCCGACGCGGTCGCGCATCCGCACAACGTCGCGCGCGGAATCTATCGAACGGACGAGAACGGGAACGTGCGGGCGCGCGTGGCGCCGCGTTTCCTGCCGTTGACGGGCGATGGGGCCGGGTAGCGCGCCGAACCCGACGGTTCGGGAGCGAACCGGGTGCTGCCCGCAGGGTATTGGCCGCCGTGGGGCGTCGCGAGCGCGATGCCGTCCGTCCATCCTGCCGCGATGAAACGCCGGCGCGGTGCGCGCAGCGGCTTCGGTTTCGGTGTTTCGCGGCCGATCCCGGCGAACCGGCCGGCGCCGCCCGTCAGGCCGTCTCTTCCGGCCCGTCCGGCATCTTGCCGTCGCCGACGCGGTTGATCGTGCCTTGCGCGATCGCGACGAGCCGCTCGTGATCGCCGTCGATGACGAACACATGACACTGGCAGGTGGCCTGGTGCCGGCCCGCGTAGACGAGCTTCGCGCGGGCGACGAGCGTACCGTTCACGGCCGGCCGCAGGTAGTTGATCTTGTATTCGGCGGTAATCACGCGCGGGCCGAGCACGAGTGCGCCGGCAAACGTCAGCGCATTGTCCGCGAGATAGCTGATGACGCCGCCGTGCACGAAGCCGTGCTGCTGCCGAAGTTCTTCGCGCACGGGCAGGCACAGCGACACCTCGTTGTCGCCGATGTGCATCAGCTCGGTGCCCAGCAGCATGCTGAACGGTTGCGCACGCAATGCGCCGCGCGCGTGGTCCGTGATGTCCGTCATCGACTTTCCTCGAAATGAGTGCCCGCTTGCGCTGAACTCTAGGAAGGGGGCTGCGGATAAGCAAGGAAATTCGTCCACGTTTCGTGTGAGTTCCGGCGCGATGCGGTGCGATTGTTGCGTCGAATGCGGGAGTTGTCGTCGTTTGCGGGCGATTCGGCGAGAATGCCGGGGCTGCGCCTCGCCGGCGGCTTCCAATCGGCCGCACCTCGCCGGCCGCACCTAAAGTCCGACGCAGAAATGCCGCTAATGCCGGGGCATTGCCACATCGTCCGCTTTCCAGGAATCTCCCCCATGTTTGGAAAAATCAAGCTCGCGTCGGGTCTGCTCGGCGTGTTGACCGTGTTCTGCCTTTTCCTGTTCGCGATCGAAGCGCTCGGCTTCCGGGCGCTCGCGTCGACGCGCAGCGGGGTCGACGATCTGTCGAATGTCGCGATCGCGCAGGTCGGGGCGGCCAGCCAGGCGACCCAGCAACTGCTCGACGCCCGCATCAACCTGTCGCGCGCCGGCACGCGGATGGTGCGCGGCGGCCCGAAGCCGGAGGACATCATCCGCCACGCCGGCGCCTCGCTCGCGGAGGCGGACAAGGCGTTCGCCGTGCTGACGGCGGCACAGCCGGTCGACGACACGAACCGCGCGCGCGTCGCGGCGCTGGCCGAACGCTACCGCGCGCTGCGCGGCGCGCTGGGCGAACTCGTGCAGTTCCTCGACGCCGACAACATCCAGGCCTTCCTCGACCAGCCGACCCAGAGCATCCAGGACGCCTATATCGCCGAGCTGCATCGCTTCACCGACTATGGCGGCGCATCGAGCCGCGCGGCGCTCGACACGATCGACGGCGGCATGTTCTGGTTCAAGTCGGTCGGCATCGTGCTGCTGGTGGCGATGCTCGTGGCGAGCGCGGCGATCTACGCGGCGGCGCGGCGCGCCGTCGTCGCGCCTCTGGAGGAAGCCGGCCTCCATTTCGAGCGGATCGCGCAGGGCCGGCTCGACGAAGTCGTGCGGCCGGGCGGCGTGTTCGAGATCGACCGGATGCTGCGCGGCCTCGCCGTGATGCAGTCGAGCGTCGCGGACACCGTGCGCACGGTGCGCCAGGCGTCCGACGCGATTCACCTCGGCGCGGGCGAGATCGCGGGCGGCAACGCCGACCTGTCGGCGCGCACGGGCACGCAGGCGGCCTCTCTCGAGGAAACGGCCGCGAGCATGGAGGAGCTGACCGCGACCGTCCGGCAGAACACCGACAGCGCGCGTGCGGCGAGCGCGCTGGCAGACGCGGCGCTCGAGGCGACGAGCCACGGCGGCGGCGTGGTCGACAGCGTGATCGACCGGATGCGCGGCATCGCGCAGAGCTCGGGGCGGATCGCGGAAATCATCTCGGTGATCGACGGCATCGCGTTCCAGACCAACATCCTCGCGCTGAACGCGGCGGTCGAGGCGGCCCGTGCGGGCGAACAGGGGCGCGGCTTCGCGGTCGTCGCGGGCGAAGTGCGCTCGCTCGCGCAGCGCAGCGCGCAATCGGCGAAGGAGATCAAGGCGCTGATCGAGGATTCGGTCTCGCAGATCAACGGCGGCGCGGAGCTGGTCGACCGCGCCGGCGAGGCGATGCGCTCGGTCTCGGTGTCGATCACGCGGGTCGTGCAGACGATGTCCGAGATCACGTCGGCGTCGGTCGAGCAAAGCGTCGGGATCGAGCAGGTGAACCAGGCCGTCACGCAGATGGATCAGCTGACCCAGCAGAACGCGGCGCTGGTCGAGGAGGTCGCGGCGGCGGCGGCCTCGCTGAACGACCAGACCGCGCACCTGATGCAGGCGGTGTCGGTGTTCGAACTGGGCGACGGCCGCGGCTGACGCGCGGCGCCGTCGCGGGCCGGGTTACGCGCCGGCCGGCAGCGCCGCGTAGGCGGTCGCGAGGTGGTAGGGCGTCGTCGACGGCATGTCGGCGCGCGACACCTGCCCGCTCGCCGTCTTGCACTCGAACCAGCCGCGCGGATGCAGGAAGCGCGCGGCGAACCGCCCGATCTGCTGCGCGAGCGGCGCGGAGGCCGGCGTGCCGCCGTGCGTCGCGAGCGCGCGCAGGTATTCGGTCTGCGCCCAGATCCGCTGCGTGCCGTCGATGCACGCGCCCTGCGCATCGAGCGCGGCGCACACGCCGCCTGTCTGCGCATCGACCCCAAATTGCTCCGCGAACGTGAACGCGCGCGACAGCGCGGCGGGGAGCCCGGTCTGCGCGAGCCGCGCGCCGGCCGCATCGACCAGATAGAACCACTCGAACTGATGGCCGGGCTCGAAACGGTTGTCGGCCGCCCCGATCGGCAGCTCGGCCACGCAGCCGGTTGCCGCGTCGACGAAGGTGCGCTCGACGGCCTGCGCGGTGCGCCCGAGCGCGTCGTCGAATGCGGCATCTCCGAATGCGTCGGCGGCCGCGAGCCACGCTTCGGTCAGGTGCATCAGCGGATTCTGCAGCGCGCCGCTGCCGGATGACGAGAAATCGGCGTGACGCGCCGCATCGAGCAGCGCGTCGCCGGGACGCGGCGCGAAGCGGTCCTGGATCAGCGCCGCGGTCTCTTCGGCTGCCGTGCGCGCGGCGGCGTCTCCCGATGCCGCATACCAGGCGGCGCATGCGAACACGATGAACGCGTGCGTATACAGATCCTTGGTCGTATCGAGCGGCGCGCCTTGCGCGTCGACGCTGTAGACCCAGCCGCCGTGGCGTGCGTCGCGAAAGCGCCGGTTCAGCGCATCGAACAGCGTGGCCGCGTGGGCCGTGTCGCCGGCCTGCGCGAACACGAACAGTTGCCGTGCGCAGGCCATGGTGCGATAACGGGTCACGGGCAGCGGCGCGTGGGTGGCCGGATCGACGGACTCGAACGGCAGTCGCAATGTCTGGTCGAACCCGGAACCCCGCCAGATCGGCAAGACGACGTGCGCGAAGTGGTGGCGCAGCTGGGCGGCCTGGGCGGAAGCGGAGTCGGAAACGGACATGACGGGGTTGAGCGCTGGGTTCGAAACGTGTCGGCGCGGCCCGGAGAATCGGCGCGGCCGGGGCCAAGGATAAAACATTCCGCGCGGCCGGCACCAGTAAAGGAGATAAATCGGATGCTGAGCAACCTGGAACTCGTGATGCGCCTTGTTCTCGCGGCGGCGCTCGGCAGCGTCATCGGCTTCGAGCGCGAGCGTCTGTCGTGGGCGGCCGGCCTGCGCACGCACATGCTCGTCTGCGTCGGCTCGACGCTGATCATGATCGTGTCGGCGTTCGGTTTCGCCGACGTGCTGGGCAGCAACGACCACATCGTGCTCGATCCGTCGCGGATCGCCGCGCAGGTCGTGTCGGGCATCGGCTTCCTCGGCGCGGGCTCGATCCTCCTGCGCGGCGAGATCGTGCGCGGGCTGACCACCGCCGCGAGCCTGTGGTCGGTCGCGGCGATCGGTCTCGCGGTGGGCGGCGGACTCTACGTCGCGTCGATTTCGGCGACGATCATCATCCTGATCATCCTGGCCGGCATCAAGCCGCTGGAGCGGCGTTACTTCACGGTGCGCCAGCGGCGCCAGCTGGCGCTGACGGTGGTGAGCGGCGCGCTGACGTTCGATTCGCTGCACGCGGCGCTCGGCCCGGACAGCGCGCGCGTGAAGCAGTTCATCGTGCAGCGGGCCGACGATACGGGCGAGCACGACGAGGTGCGCATCGCGCTCGCACGGGTGTCGGAGCTCGAATACCGGGCGATCTGCGACAAGCTGCGCGCGCTGCGGGGCGTTACGCGTTTCGAGGAGGGGCGCGGGCTGTCGGGCGACGAATAGGCTGAACCGGCTGCGGGGCGTGCGACAATGGCCGGCCAGATTCCGTTCGACATCCGGTTCCGCGTTCGCGGGCCTCGCCATCCGATTTCCATGACCGAATCCGTTTCCACGCCCCGTTCCCTCTCCCGTTCCAATCGTTCGCCGGCGCGTGCCCGCCAGCGCTCGGCCGCTGCCGCGAGCAGTTCGTCCGCAAGGGCGACGGCGCGGTCCGGCGGTGCGCCGGCCGGCGATGCGTCGCGGGACGAACGTACGTTCGACCTGTTCGGCGATCCGGTGCTGGAGCCGGGCGAGCGCGTGCCGGTGACGGCGCGCGACGAGGCGGGCGCGCCAGCCGATGCGGAAGCGGGTGTCGCGGACGATGTGGCCGCCGGGCGGCAGCCAGCGCTGGAGGGGTTAAGCGCGCGGGAGGATGCGAGCGCGGCAGAGCACACGGGCGCGGTGGGCGGCGCGGTGACGCCGGAAGTCGCAGTGGCGGCGCACGGCGTTTCGGCACCTGAAGCCCGCAATGCCGCGCAGGCCGGCAGCGCGCCGGCGGTCGATGGCGTGGCAACGAAGGGGGGCGACGTGCCTGTGACCGAGGCCGCAGCGGCGACGGTGGCCGGACTGCCGACGCCCGATGGCGAAGCCGTGAAGGGCGTTGCCGCCGCAGCGGCCGTCAAATCCCGCGAAGGGCGGTCTTCCGGCGACGCCGTGAAGGAACGCCGCGCGCCGGCGACGGGCAGCAAACGCCGGGCGGCTGCCGGCGCGGGCAACGCGACGGCGGAGCAGGTCGTGCCGGTGGCGGCGAGTGTCGATACGGCGCAGGAAACGGCCGGGACGGCGCTAAACGCGGCTTCGACGGTCGAGCAGCCGCAGACGTCCGCGGAGCCGGTCAAGCCGGAAATCGTCGCGAACACGGCGAACACGGCGAACACGGCGAACACGGCGAACACGGCGAACACGGCGAACACGGCGAACACGGCGAACACCGCGAACACCGCGAACACCGCGAACACCGCGAACACCGCGAACACCGCGAACACCGCGAACACCGCGAAAGGCCCCGACGCCGTGCCGCAGGCCGACGCCAACGTACCGCGCCTCATTCCCCGGCCGGCGGCTTCTCCTGCACCCGTCGTCACGAAGCCTTCGGCGGAACGCACGCAACCGGCGGCGCCGACCTTCGATCCGGATACGCACCTGCGTCCGCTGACCGACCGGCTCGCGGCGCTGCAGTCCGACGTGGACGGCCTGACGCACGCGGCCGATCGCGAGATGCGCCGGGTCAACCGCCTGCTGCTGGCGCTGGCTGTCGTCGTGCTGGCCGGGCTCGTCGCGCTGGTGCTGCAGACGCGGCAGATCGCGCACCTGAAACAGGACGCGGCTGCCAAGCAGCAGCGGATCGATCGCCTCACGGCCGATCTGTCGACGCAGCAGGCGACGCTGATGACGCTCGAGGAGCACCACGAAGCGCTGCTGTCGCAAGTCGACCGGCTGCAGCGCAATGCGAATCGCGAGGCCGCCGTCGTCAGGCGCACCCGACGCACGCGCTGACTGTTCCGACCCTATCCTGGAGGCGATACGGGGCAAGGATCGCGGTTTTCCAACCGTCGCGGGCGGCAGCCCGGATGCGGCAAACTGATGCGGGTCGCTGGCAGAGTTAAGGGAAAACCCTTAGAATGGAGGCTGTCCTAGGGAAAACCCTAGATTCATCTGTCAGGAGTCTCACATGAGCTTCATCCTCGCCCTGCTGCAAAAGATCGACAACCTGTTCATGTCGCCGCACCTGCCGCTCGATGCCGAATACTCGTACGCCGCCCGTCGCGCCGAAGCCGAGCGCGTGCGCCGTGCGCATCTGGTGCCGATCGTCCTGTATCGTCGCTGATTCGCTGATTCGCTGATTCGCTGATTCGCTGATTCGCTGATTCGCTGATTCGCTGATTCGGCGCGGCCTCCGCCGTACCTGTCCGTCCGCTTTCCGCCGCCGCACTTCGCATCGGCGCGACCGTCCCGCTACACTGGAAGTCCGATTCCCTTTCTGGCGACCGGACCATGCTGCAGATGCGGCCGATGACGGCCAGTGAATTCCGCGCGTACCGCACGCGAGCCATCGACGGCTACGCGAACGATCTCGTTTCATCCGGACAGAATGCCGTCGAAGACGCGACCGCACGCGCGCGCGCCTGTTTCGACACGCTGCTGCCGGACGGCCTGCTCACCGCCGGCCAGACCCTGGTCGTACTCGTCGACGGCGCCTTGGGCGACCCGGTGGGCGACCTGTGGTACGCGATCGTGCCGGAAGGACCGAACCGCACGCTGTTCATCTACGACCTCGACATCGTCCCGTCCCGGCGCCGCCAGGGCTGGGCCACGCGCGCGCTCGATGCGCTCGACGCCGAGGCGCGCCGGCATGGCATTACCGAGATCGGGCTGTCGGTGTTCAATCACAACACGGCGGCGCGCGCCCTGTATCGCGCGTGCGGCTTCGCGCCGATCACGACGACCTTGATCAGGCCGGTCATCACGAGCTGAACCTGCCTGGCGGTACCGTATCGCCGCGTGCCTCCGCGGCGCTCCGCCGAGACCGGCCTACTTCCCGATTCTTCCCGCCCGCCGCCCGCAGAACGCAGAACGCAGAACGCAGAACGCAGAACGCAGAACGGCCGTTTGGCCCCCTCCGCCCGCCGCCCGCATCAGCGCGCGCGGCCTTTCCATCTCCGCAGCAGCAGCGCGTTGGTCACGACGCTCACGCTGGAAAACGCCATCGCCGCACCCGCGATGACCGGGTTCAGCCAGCCGAGCGCCGCGAGCGGCACGCCGACCAGGTTGTAGACGAACGCCCAGAACAGGTTCTGCTGGATCTTCCGGTAGGTGCGCCGGGAGATGTCGATCGCGTCGGCGACCAGCGCCGGATCGCCGCGCATCAGCGTGATGCCGGCCGTGTGCATCGCGACGTCCGTGCCGGTCGCCATCGCGATGCCGACATCGGCCGCGGCGAGCGCGGGCGCATCGTTGATCCCGTCGCCGACCATCGCGACGATCCCGCCGTGCGTGCGTTTCAGCTCGGTGACGACACGGGCCTTGTCGTCGGGCAACACCTGCGCATGCACCTCGTCGATGCCGAGCGATGCCGCGACGGCCGCCGCGCTGCCGTGGTTGTCGCCCGTCACGAGCACGCTCGCGACGCCGCGCGCCGACAGCGCCGCGATCGCGTCGCGGGCGCCCGGTTTCACGGTGTCGCCGAAGGCGACCAGCGCGAGCAGCGCGCGCGGTGCGTCGGCGCGCATCAGCCACGAGATCGTGTTGCCCGCGCGTTCGAGCGCCGTCGCGCGCGCGTCGAGCGCGGGCGGCACCGCGATGCCGAGCTCGTCGCGCCAGCGCGTGCTGCCGAGCGCGAGCCGCTGCCCGTCGACACGCGCTTCCACGCCGCGTCCGGCCACCGCGCGCGCATCGGCCGCGACGGCAGCAGCCGACGCAGCCGTGCCGCCGTGCGCGGCCAGGTCCGCGTCGTATGCCGCGACCACGGCGCGCGCCAGCGGATGATCGCTCTGACGCTGTACCGCCGCCGCGAGCGCGAGCGCCGCGTCGCGCGGCATGCCGACCGCTTCGAATGCCGTCATCGACGGCTTGCCCTCGGTCAGCGTGCCGGTCTTGTCGAATGCGATCACGGTGGCGCGCTGCGCGAGTTCGAGCGCCTGCGCGTCCTTGATCAGCACGCCGTGCCGGGCCGCGACGCCGGTGCCGGCCATGATCGCGGCGGGCGTCGCGAGGCCCAGCGCGCACGGGCACGCGATGACGAGCACCGCGACCGCATTGAGGATCGCGGTTTCCATCCCGGCGCCGGCGATCAGCCAGCCGATCAGCGTCAGCAAGGCGATGCCGAGGATCGCCGGCACGAACACCTCGCTCACGCGATCGACGAGCCGCTGGATCGGCGCCTTCTCGGCCTGCGCGGATTCGACGAGGCGGATGATGCGCGCGAGGGTCGTTTCCGCGCCGATCGTGGTGGTGTCGACGACGAGCGCGCCTTCGCCGTTGATCGAGCCGGCCGTGACGGGGTCGCCGTCGTCCTTCGGCACCGGCAGGCTTTCGCCGGTGATCAGCGATTCGTCGATGTGCGAGCGGCCCGACACGATCCGGCCGTCGACGGGCACGCGCTCGCCGGGGCGGATGCTGACGCGGGTGCCGACGCGCACCTGCGACAGCGGCACGTCGCGCTCGACGCCGTGCTCGACGATGCGCGCACGGTCGGGACGCAACGCGTTCAGCGCGCGGATCGCGTCGGTGGTCTGGCGCTTCGCGCGCGATTCGAGCCATTTGCCGAAACGCACGAGCGTGACGATGACGGCCGACGCCTCGAAATACAGGTGGCCGGGATGCGCGGGGTCGCGCAGCAGCATCCACAGGCTCAGCCCGTACGCGGCCGACGTGCCGAGCGCGACGAGCAGGTCCATGTTGCCGGCGCGCGCTTTCACCGCATGCCAGGCCGCCCGGTAGAAACGCGCGCCGAAGCCGAACTGGACGATCGACGCGAGCACGAGCTGGAGCCAGCCGTTCAGCATCGCATCGATGCCGAACGGCGCGGCGAGCATCGGCGCGACGAGCGGCGCGCTCAGCACGGCGGCCGCGATCACGAGGTTGCGTTCGCGGGCCGCTTCGCGCCTCTTGCGCGCATCGGTGTCCTGCACGGGCGTGGCGGGTCCTGCGTCGGCGCCGGCCGACGGCGCGCCGGCGAGCGACGCGCGGTAGCCGGCCGTCGTGACCGCCGCGATCAGCGCGGCGGCGTCGAGGGCGCCGGCGCCGTGCACGGACGCGCGCTCGGTCGCGAGGTTGACCGACGCGTGTGCGACGCCCGGCACCGCGGCCAGCGCTTTTTCGACACGGCCGGCGCAGGACGCGCAGGTCATCCCGCCGATGTCGAGCTCGTAACCGGAGGACGCGGCGGTGGCTGCCGGCGCGGTGGCGCCACCGGCGACCGGCGTCGCGCCGTAGCCGGCCTGCTTTACGGCGTCCGCCAGTTGCGATGCGGAAACGCCTGCCGCGGCGTCGACGGTGGCGCGTTCCGTCGCGAGGTTGACCGACGCGCGCGTGACGCCCGGCACCTTCGCGAGCGCTTTCTCGACGCGCGATACGCAGGACGCGCAGGTCATCCCGTCGATATCGAGTTCGATGCCGGCCGGCGTGGCCGGCGGGGCGACGGCGGCCGGGATGGCCGCATCGCTTGCCGTTGGCGTCGCGCCGTAGCCGGCCTGCTTTACGGCGTCCGCCAGTTGCGATGCGGAAACGCCTGCCGCGGCGTCGACGGCGGCGCGTTCCGTCGCGAGGTTGACCGACGCGCGCGTGACGCCCGGCACCTTCGCGAGCGCTTTCTCGACGCGCGATACGCAGGACGCACACGTCATTCCATCGATGTCGAGTTCGATGGTGGTTGCTGCCGGAAGGGTTGCCGTGGGGGCGGGCGGCGTTTCGTCGAGCGCCGCGGGCGTCGCGGACGCGACGGTGTGGGCTGCCGTGTCGCGTACCGCCGCGCGATAGCCGGCTGCGTTGACGGCGTCGACGAGCTGGCCGGGTTCGACCGTGTCCTGCGCAGTCACAGTCGCTGTGTGCGCGTCCAGATCGACCGTCGCGTCGACGACGCCCGGTACGGTGGCCAGCGCGCGTTGCACGCGGCCGGTGCAGCCGCCGCAATGCATGCCGTCGACGGTCAGTTCGACCGTTTGCAGCGCAGCGGAGGCAAGGGGTTCAGTCATGTCGGATTTCCAGAAAGCGCGATTCGTGCCGCGAATGGTTCCAGTATCAACATTCCCATGATGGCAAGGTCAAGTGGCGGCGACGATGCGGATACAGACAGATTGTCACACCGCGGAAAAAGCGGTCGCCCGGCTTCCGGACGGCCCCCCCGGCCACCGGTCGCCCGCGCTTTCGTGCTCGAATGCGCGAGCGAGCGGCCGCAGCGCCCCGCGCTCGCGAGACGATTCCGGCTGACGCGTCGTTCGGCGGCCAGGATCACCCGCGCGCGGCAAACCCGCGGGGATGTGAACCCTGAATTCGTCGTCGCAGGGGCGGCCTGCGATCGGCGCGGGCGCTTTTGCTCCGTTCGCGGTGATGTCGTACACGGCACCGGCGACGAGCCGTCAAATACCGGCCGCGACGTCGTCGGACGCGCCGTCGGCCACACCGGCACGCCAAGCGAGACACCCACCGCCGCCCCGACACCCGGCCTCCCTCCCGCGATTGTTCCGACGTATACACATACCGCCCCGACATCTCCGATTTTGTTGCGAATTAATCGAACTATTTCGAATTTGTCGACAGTGCGGCTACCGTTCCGTCGGCTATTCGGCATATAGGGGGATGCCCTTAGGCGCTATGATACCGGCCTGACATCAGCGCCCGCCGTTGTGCAACATAGCGAAACGGTCATCCGGGCAGGCTGGGGAGCCTTGCTTTCACCGTTCGCGCGTCGAACAAGGCGTTGACTGAAAAGAACGATAATCGGCCAGTAATCGATGATTGAAAACCAGCAGGAATCAGTTTCTCTGCGGCGCGCATGCGCGTCGCTGGCCATTGCGGCATTGCTTGCGGGGTGTGCGTCGCAGCCGGACGCGATCCAGCGGAAGACGGGCTGGATGCGCGCCGAGGTCGCCGACTCCTATATCTATGCGTACCCGCTCGTGCTGATGGACGTCGCGAAGGAAGCGGCGACGGGCGGCGACGGGGCCCAACCGGGGCAGGCGCCCCTCAACACGCTGCGCCACGCGCAGGCGCTGCCGCCCGTTGGCGCGGTCAGTCCGCCGCTGCCGGGCGTCGACACGCTCGACTCGACCGGCTGGCTCGACGTCGCCGCCGAACCCGTGATCGTCACGCTGCCCGACACGCGCGGCCGCTACTGGGACGCGCGTGCGCTCGACATGTGGACGAACGTGCTGTGGTCGTCGTCGAGCGTTGCGGCGCGCGGTGCACGCGGTGGCGCGCGATTGCAAACGATTGCCTTCGTCGCGAAGGACTGGCAGGGCACGCTGCCGCAGGGCGCGTTGCGCGTCGACGTGCCGTCCGGCCATGCGTGGCTCGAAGTGCGGCTGCAGACGAGCGGCGGGCGCGATCTCACGAACGTGAAGAAACTGCAGCGCGCGATCCGCGTGGTGCCGCTGTCTGTTTACACGGGCGCGGCGCGCGGCGCATCGGTGGCGGTCCATGCCGGCAGCGCCCCGTCCGAAGCGCTGAGCGGCGGCACGCCGGCCGAGCAGGTGGCCGCGCTCGACCCGAAGGCGTTCTTCGCGCGCTTCGCGCAGGCGCTGCAGGACAACCCGGCGCCGGCCGACGACGCGCACGCGCAGGAACTGCTCAACGATATCGGCGTGTCCGCCGGCTACCCGGTGCTGTGGACGGGCGACCGCCTCGCGGCCGCGACCGCCGGCGTGGCCGAAGCGCGCGCGCGGCTCGCAACGCCGCCGTCGAACCTGCTCAACGCGAACGGCTGGAACTGGATCGGCGACACGGCCGGCAAGTACGGTCAGGACTACACGCTGCGCGCGTATGCGGCCTACACGCAGTTCGGCACCGCGACGCGCGACGACGAGACGCTCGCGGTCGTGCGCGTGGACAGCGACGGCCATCCGCTGAACGGCGCGAACCGCTACATGCTGCATTTCTCGCCGGGCGCGCTGCCGCCGGTGCGCGCGTTCTGGACGCTCACGCCCTACACGACGAACGGCGCGCTGCCCGACGTCGGCGCGGCGCGCCGCTCGCTCGGCGATCGCGACCGGCTGCGCCGCAACCACGACGGCTCGATCGACATCGTCGTGTCGGCATCGCCGGGCGGCGCGCATGCGGCCAACTGGCTGCCGGCGCCGCGCGCCGATTTCGCACTCGCGCTGCGCCTGTACGCACCGAAGCCGCAGGCGAGCGACGGATCGTGGATGCCTCCCGTCGTCGTCCGGAAGTGAACGGATGACCGGCGGCGCGGTCCGAACGGCGGGCGCTGCGGCGCCCGAATCCCGTACCGTCACCTCCTGAGCCTATACTTTCGGGATAGCGTGCGTGGCCGCCCGGTGTTCCGGCGCGGCCCGGCATCCATTCCCGAGGCATTCCAGCATGGCAAGCGCAGACAAAGAAACCGTATCCTCGACCCTCCATGCCCTCGGCGGCGTTGCACGCTCGCGCCGGACCCGCCGGATCGGCATCGGCATACTGATCTTCCTCGTTTTGTTCGGACTGCTCGGGTTCTTCGCGGCGCCGCCGCTGATCCGCCACGTCGCCGAACAGCAGTTGAGCCGGCAGCTCGACCGGCCGGCCACGATCCGGCGCATCGCGCTGAACCCGTACACGCTGAACCTCGAAGCCGACGGCATCCATCTCGGGGAGCGCGGCGGCCAGGGCGACTTCGTCGACATCGGCAAGCTGGTCGTGAGGCCGTCGTGGTCGTCGCTGTTCCGCGGCGCGCCGATCGTCAATGAAGTGCGTCTCGACTCGCCGCGCTTTCACATCGTCCGCTACGACGCGCAGCGCTTCAACTTCACCGACCTGATCGAGAAGTTCTCGAAGCCGTCGCCCCAGCCCGAAAGCAAGCCCACGCAGTTCTCGGTGTCCAACATCCAGGTCAATGACGGCCGGATCGACTTCGACGACCGCCTGCTGAACGAGAAGCACGTCGTCGACAACTGGACGCTCGGCATTCCGTATATCGCGACGCTGGCCTCGAAGACCGACATCTTCGTCGAGCCGAAGCTGCGCGCGCGCTTCGACGGCAGCCCGATCGCGATCGACGGCAAGACCAAGCCGTTCGCGCAGTCGCGCGAATCGGAGATCGCGCTGAAATTCGACCGCCTCGACGTGCCGAAGCTGATCTCGTACGTGCCGGCGCAGTTGCCGGTGGCGGTGACGAGCGGCCTGTTGAGCAGCGACCTCACGGTCAATTTCGTGATGAGCGGCGAGACGCCCGCGCTGCGCGTATCGGGCACCGTCGACCTGGCCGACGCGAAGGTGACGGACCGCGCGTCCGCGCCGCTGTTCGCCGCGCGCGGCGTGCACGTCGCGGCGGCCAGCCTCGAGCCGCTGCGCAATGCGATGCACTTCGACGAGATCCGCCTCGACCAGCCGGTGGTCGACTTGTCGCGCGACAAGCAGGGCGCGCTGAACGTCGAGAAGCTGGCCGCGCAGCCGGCCGCCGCGCCGAAGGCCGCCGAGGGCAGCCCGGCATCGGGCGCGGCGGCCGCTTCCGCCACGGCGGCGAGCGGCGCGCATGCCGAAGCCGGCACGCAGGAGGCGCCGCCGCTCGACCTGACGATCCGTCATTTCGCGATCGACGGCGGCACGGTCAATCTGGACGACCGCGTGCCGGCGACGCCGACCGCGCTGTCGCTCACGAAGCTTGCCGCGACGCTGGACGGCTTCTCGCTGCTGGGCAAGACGCCCGCGAAATACACGCTGTCGACGTCGCTGTCGCGCGGCGGCGACGTGACGGCCGAAGGCGCATTCAATCTCGCGGAGAAACAGGCCGACACGAAGCTGACGGTCGCCGCGCTCGCGCTGCCGGCGTTGCAGCCGTACCTCGGCGAGGCTACGCGCGCGCGCGTGCTCGACGGCGCGCTCGGCGCGACCGTCAATGCGACGGCCGACTGGGGCAAGACGCCGCTGGTCGCGCAGGTCGCCGACAGTACCGTCAGCCTGAAGTCGCTGAAGATCGCGACGCCCGACGCGAAGACGCCGGCGATCGTGCTGCCGGACGCGAGCGCGAAGATCGCGAAGGTGGACGTCGCCACGCGCATCGCAGAGATCGAGAGCGTCGACGCAAACGGGCTCGCGCTCGACGTGAAGCGCCTGAAGGACGGCGGGATCGACCTTGCAGCGCTGGCCGGACCCGCGCAGGCGTCGGTGCCGAAGCGCACGGTGGCGCGCAAGGCCGAGGCCGCCGCGCCGTCGTGGCACTACCGGATCGACGCGCTGAACGTGAAGGACGCGTCCGCGAACTTCACCGACCTGTCGACGCCGCGCCCGGTGAAGCTGGCGATCAAGCCGCTGGATCTGTCGGTGCAGAAACTGAGCGACGATCTGACGAAGCCGCTGCCGGTGCAGTTGAAGGCGACGCTGAGCCGCAAGGGTTCGCTGAACGTGACGGGCGACGTGACCGCGCAGCCGCTGAAGCTCGGGCTGAAGATCAACGGCAACCGCCTCGACGTGGCCGCGTTCGAGCCGTACTTCGGCAGCGCGCTGAACGCGACCATCGCGAGCGCGTTGCTCAACGCGCAGGGCAACCTGACGTTCGCGCAGGTGAAGGATGCGCCGCGCGCGACTTATCGCGGCGACGTCGCGCTCGTCGACGTGCGGATGCTCGACAAGGCGACCTCCGATCCGTTCGCGGGCTGGCGCTCGCTCGCGCTGACGAACCTGAAGGCCAGCTACGACGAGAAGGGCACCGACGTCGACGCCGCGCGCGTGACGTTCTCGAACTTCTACGGCCGCGTGCTGCTCGACGCGCAGGGGCGCCTGAACCTGAAGGACGTGGTCGCGAAGCAATCGGGCCCCGCGCAGTCGCTCACGCGCGACGCGAGCAAGAACGAACCGGTGCCGCTGTCGCCGCCGGCCGCGCCGGCGCCGGCCGTCGCGCAGCAGGCGTCCGCGCCGGCCGCCGCCTCGGCGACGGCGGTCGTGAAGGCCGCGGCGCCGCCGCAAAGCCCGGTGCGGATGCATTTCGGCGAACTGCTGCTGCAGAGCGGCCGCGTCACGTATACGGACAACTTCATCAAGCCTAACTACACGGCGAACCTCGTCGCGATCAAGGGCACGGTCGGCGCGTTCGGCACCGATTCGACCACGTCCGCGCCGGTCGACGTCGCCGCGAACCTCGCGGGCAACGGGCCGATCTCGATCAAGGGCTCGGTGAATCCGCTGATCGAGAAGCCGGCGCTCGACCTCACCGCGTCCGCGCACGACATCGAGCTGACCAACCTGACGCCGTACTCGGCGAAGTACGCGGGCTACCCGATCACGAAGGGCAAGCTCAACGTCGATCTGCACTACCAGCTCGACAACGACCAGCTGAAGGCGAACAACCACATTTTCATCGACCAGCTCACGTTCGGCGATCACGTCGACAACGACACGGCGACCAGGCTGCCGGTCAAGCTCGCGATCTCGCTGCTGAAGAACACGCGCGGCGAGATCGACGTGAACCTGCCGGTGTCGGGTTCGCTGTCGAACCCGGAATTCAGCGTCGGCGGGCTGATCTGGCGGGCCGTGCTGAACCTGATCGCGAAGGCCGTCACGTCGCCGTTCTCGCTGCTCGCGCATGCGTTCGGCGGCGGCGGCGAGGATCTCGGCTACGTCGAGTTCGCGCCGGGCTCGTACCAGCTCGACGACGCGCAGCAGAAGAAGCTCGACACCGTCGTGAAGATGCTGACCGAGAAGCCGTCGATCCGCCTCGACCTGATCGGCCGCGTCGACCCGACGAAGGACACGTCGGGGCTGGGCGACGCGTACGTCGAGCGGCTCGTTCGCCAGCAGAAGCTGAAGGATGTGGTCGGGCAGGGCGAAAGCGTCGACCCGATGTCGGTGAAGGTCGAGCCGGGCGAGTACGGCAAGTACCTGGCGCGTGCGTACAAGGCGGCCGACTTCAAGAAGCCGCGCAACCTGATCGGCCTGCAGAAGACGCTGCCCGACGCCGACATGAAGAAGGCGCTCGCGGAGCATGCGCAGGCCGACGACAACGCGCTGCGCACGCTCGCCCAGCAGCGCGCGCAGGCCGTGCGCCAGTACCTCGACGGGAAGATCGATTCGAGCCGCGTGTTCGTCGTCGCGCCGAAGCTCGATGCGAAGGGCATCGAGGACAAGGGCGCGACCACCCGCGTCGACTTCGGCCTGCAGTAAGCAGGCCGTCCGCCGCCGCGTCCGGTTGCAGGTCCGGACGCGGCGGCGCACCGCCTTCAGCGCGCGGCGAGCGCCGGTTCCTCGCGCTTGCCCAGTTCCTTCTTCGCGGCCAGCGGCAGACGCGCGTCGTCCCACTGCGCCAGCCATTCGACTTCCTTCGCGGTGAATACCTGGCCGTAGTTGCGCAATGCGTACTGCAACGCATCGACGACGTGGTGGCGAATGATTTCGGGGGTGCGTGCATCGTCCAGCACGAACCGGAGAGCTTCCAGGGTCGACATACTCGTGCTCCGGGTCAGGGAAAACCCCTTATCACACGCCAATAGTCGCGCGCCAAGCCGACAAAAATGGTTCTGCACGGGAAGCAGTGGAGGGGTGGGCGCGCGAGCAGGCCGTTCGCCCCGACTGGCGTACGGCCCGTGAACCGGCATGCCGCTACTTGCCCAGCGCGTTGTACCACCCGGGGCCGATCGGCGCGTAGCCGGATTTTCCGGCTGCGGCGGCGCTGGCAATCGCACCGAAATTCGGCCACGTGGGGTAGTACTGCGTCGATCTGGACATCGCCGTGCCTTCGATCTTCGCGGGCCCGACGGTTCCCGTTGCGCCGGTCGTCGCGCTGATCGTGACGATGCCGAAGTACGGTTCGTAGATATTCGTGCTGTTCGGCATCGACAACGCCATGTCCGAGTACGAGTACGCGTATACCGGACCGTACGCACCCTTGGCCTGTTGCGCGATCCATGCCATCAGCGCGCTGAATTCACGCGCCTGGTTCGCTTCCGTCAGATAGGGCGACAACTGCAAGGTCTGAAAATCGGCGCTCGCGTACTGCGTGGACGAACCGCCCAGCACGCCGGTGAAGTTCGCCGCGCCGTTCGAGCCCGTGGTGGGCGCGCCGAATTCGGTGAGGACGATCGCCTTTGCCCCGTCGCCGTTCGCACTCATCTGGTCACGCAGGCTCGTGCCGACGTAGCTTGCGAACGTGTTGCCGCTGGACGACGGCCAGCCGTACGACGGCGACGTGAACGTATGCCACATCATGTTGAATGCGTTCGAATATTGCGGGAACGTCGTATTGAGCGTCGTGCTCGGGCATTGATTGGGCGCGGCTTGCCAGTCGTCCGAATAGCAGTACGGATGATGGGCGAGCGCATCGAAATGCCCTTGCGCGCCATTCGCGTACATCGCCGCCAGCCAGTCCCGCGGGTCCCATTGCGTCGGCGCGGGGTAAGCGGAGCTGGTCGAATTGACCAGGCCCGCGATCCCGTTCGACGGCAGTGCGCCGGTGCCGTTGTTCGGTGACGTCTGGCAGTTCGCACTGCCGCCCGCATAGACGTAGGCGCCCGGGTTCGCCTGCTTGATCGCGGGATACGCGCTCTTCAGGATTTGCGTGTACAGCGCCGGATCGTGAGGAATGAAATCGCCGCCGCAGTTGGGCTCGTTCCAGATTTCCCAGGCGTCGACCTGGCCGCCGTAGCTGTCGCTGCTGTAGTGCCGGGCCGCGGCCCGCGCAAAATTGACGTAGAGCGTCGGGTTGGGCGCGCACAGCCAGAAGGCGCCGCCGTTCGCCTGCTGATAACCGGCCGGGCACTCGGTACTCACGGCCCACGGCGGTGTCAGCGTAATCAGGCCCAACACGCGCAGTCCGTTGTTTCTGGCCGCCCGAATGATCGTGTCCGTCACCCCCCAGGTCAGGCCGCTGCTCGCCCCCGGATTGGGATCGTTCGGGTTGATCGTCGTCTGGGACGGCTGGGTTTGCGCCCAGTTGATATTGACCCGCACCCAGTGCGCTTCCGTCCTGGCGAGGCCGGCCATGTAGTTGTTGATGGCCTGGGTCGGGTTGGCCGAATTCTGGTTGATGACGTCAAGGATTTCCGGCCCCAGGTTGATGGCCGGCACGGGTGTGTTGGTCGGGTTCTGGGCGTTCGCCGCCGGACATACGGTGCACAGCAGGAAGACGGTCAAACTCGTCAGGAATGCGTTCAAGATCGTGCTCATGGTTATTCTCGCGCGCGTTCGTCCCCGGCGACCCGTTGCGGATCGCGGAACGTTCGTGCATGGAAATCGTTCGACGGGTGGCACCCCCGCCGGACAATCTCGACTGTGCAACCGAATGGCCTTGCCGCGGGGCAAAGTCACGGCACCAGGAATGCAGGCGCGTAGCCGCGCATGATCCCCGGCAGCCTGGTGGACCGCCGGCGCACTTGCTGATCCCCTGTAAAAACGGCGCGACTCCGACGGCGCCGGCACTGCGTGATCGGAGTCGACGCAATCCCCCGGAACGTCTTTTTCGAGTGCGCTCGAGATCCGGCTTTCCCCCGGAAGTTGCCCGAATCTTTCCCGTCGCTCATCAAGCAGTCTATTTCGCATCCATCATATGTAAATCCGACATAAGCCCCGCGACGTCTTAAGACCGCAACCGCGCTGCGCCGGGCACGTCCGCGCACGCCGGACCGCGATGCCTGCCAGGCTCACGCGGCTGCGCATTCGTCCAGCATCCACGCCCTGAACTGCCGCAACGCCTCGCTCGTTTCGAGTCGCTCCGGCGCGTAGCACAGGTAGTGCCCCTGCGCGTCCACGTCGACGGGCGCATCGAACGGCTCGACGAGCGTACCGGACGCGAGATTGTCCGCGATCAAAAAGCGCGGCACGAGCGCGAGCCCGAGCCCCGCCTGCGCGGCCTGGATCAGTACCGAATACTGTTCGAAGCGCGGCCCGGCGAGCGCGTTCATCTGCGTCGCGCGATGGCGTTCCGCCCAGGCGGACCACGCGATTTCCGCCTGCTCGTGCACGAGGCGCGGCGCCGCCACCGTATCGGCCGGCGTGCGCAACGCATGCTGCTCGCCGAATGCGCGCGTGCAGACCGGCACGAAGGTTCGTCCGTCGAGGTAATCGCTTCGCACGCCTTCCCATGTGCCGTCGCCGTAGCGGATCGCCGCATCGAGGCCGAACGGGAAGCTGTCGCCGGGGGCGAGATGGCGGCGAAAGCTCAGCGTGACGCCCGGTGCGACGGCCAGAAAGCGCGAGAGCCGCGGTACGAGCCACTTGGTCGTGAACGTCGGCACGCTCGCGATCGTCAGCAGGTCGCTGTTCTCGCGCGCGCTCAGCAGTTCGATCGATGCGTTGCCGATCTCGCGCAGCGGGCCGGCGATCCGTGCGTGGTACACCTGCCCGGCGCGCGTGAGGACGAGGCCGCGCCCCTCGCGCACGAACAGCTTCACGCCGAACAGCGCCTCGAGATTCGCGACCTGCCGGCTGACCGCGCTGGGCGTCAGGCCCAGTTCGCGGGCCGCATAGGAGAAGTTCAGGTGCTTCGCGGAACGCGTGAAGGCGTGCAGTTCCGCGACGTTCGGATACAGGTGCTTCATCGCGACTATTCCTTCCGCGCACAGATCGATGCGGGCTTTGTACGTTTTTTTCATGACGGTGCCATGTCGAATCCGCACACTGCCGTCATCCAGCCAACGCGCGACAGTCCCGCCCGACGGGCGTCGCGCGGTGTCTTCGCCTCTTGCCCGCGAGTGTTTCCATGTCTGCATCCGCCGCTCCGGCACCGGCCGGTGGTGTTCCGATTCCGCGTAACAGGCGCGCGCGCCCGCCCGCCGGCCGCCTGTTGCTGCACGCGCTCGTCGCGGTGTTCGGGCTTTACCTGTTGCTGCCGATCGCGCTGCTGCTGATCGGCTCGGTGGGCCAGTCGTGGACGAACACGCTGCTGCCGACCGGCTTCACCTGGCACTGGTTCGCCGATCTGGCCGGGAACCGCAGCTTCACCCGCGCGTTCGGCGTGAGCCTGACGGTGGCGCTGGCGTGCTGCGCGCTCAACGCCGCGATCGGCCTGCCGCTCGCCTATGCGTTGCATCACCGCGCCCTGGCGGGGCGCGGGATGGCGACGCGCGTCGTGATGCTGATGCCGGTCGGCGTTCCCGCGCTGACGCTCGGCTTCGGCTACATCGCGATCTTCAGCGGCGACGCGCTGCCGTGGCTCGGCACGCTGCCGCTGATGATCGCGGCCCACGCGGTGCTGACGCTGCCCTACCTGCTGCAGACGCTGCTCGGCGATCTGCGCCATCTCGGCCTCGCGCGCCTCGAGGCATGCGCGGCGACGCTCGGCGCGACGCCGCTGCGCCAGTTCGTCACGATCGTGCTGCCGAACCTGCGGCACAGCCTGTTTTCCGGGCTCGTGATGGTGGCCGCGCTGTCGATCGGCGAATTCCAGATCTCGAACCTGATCGCCGGCTTTCGCTACCGCAACTATCCGATCGTGCTGCTGCAGGCGTTCTACGGTGCGTCGGGGATGGCGTGCGCGGCCACCGTCGTGCTGCTTGTCCTCGCCGTGCTCGCGACGCTGGTGTCGGTCGGCACCGTGCAACGTCTGAAGTGAGTCCGTCATGAGTCTCGAGTTCGAACACGTCAGTTTCCAGTATCCCGGCGCGCGTCACGGCGTCGACGACGTCACGCTGTCCGCCGCGCCGGGCGAGTTGCTCGCGGTGATGGGGCGCAGCGGGTCCGGCAAGTCCACGCTGCTGCGGCTTGCGGCCGGCCTGCTCGACGGCGGCAGCGGCCGCATCGCGATCGGCGGCGCCGACATGGCGGGCGTGCCGGTGTGGCGGCGCGAGGTGGGGATGGTGTTCCAGCACTACGCGCTGTTTCCGCACCTGTCGGTGGCCGACAACGTCGCGTACGGGCTGAGGATGCGCGGCGTCGCGGCCGGCCTTCGGCGGCGGCGCGCGGGCGAGATGCTCGAGCGCGTCGGCCTGTCGGCCCATGCGGAGCGCGGCATCGCGATGCTGTCCGGCGGGCAGCAGCAGCGCGTCGCGCTGGCGCGTGCGCTCGTGATCGAACCGAAGCTGCTGCTGCTCGACGAGCCGCTGGCCGCGCTCGACGCCGGCATCCGCCATCAGCTGCGTGACGAGATTCGTGCGTTGCAGCGCGCGTGCGGGGCGACGACGCTGCTCGTCACGCACGACCAGGACGAGGCGCTGAGCATGGCCGACCGCGTCGCGATCGTCGACGGCGGCCGGGTACTGCAGGTCGGCACGCCGCGCGACCTGTACGAGCGTCCCGCGTCCGCCCGGGTCGCGCGCTTCGTCGGGCATTCGACGTTGCTGCGCGGCCGCGTGATCGCGCGCGGCGCGGTCGACGTTCAATTCGCGACGCTGCACGCCGAGACCGGCGGGCACCCGCCGGGCGCCGAGGTCGAGGTGCTGGTGCGGCCCGAGCACGTACAGGCCGATCCGCCGGCCGACGGCGTGAACCGCCTCGACGGCTGTCCGGGCGACGTGCGCTACTTCGGCGCGACGCAACGCTACGACTTCATTCCCGCCGGCTCGGCCGGCCCGCTGCTGTGCGAAGGCCGCGTGCCGGCCACGCGCCGCATCGCGATCGAGCCATGCCATCTGCTCGTGCTGCCGGCGACGCCGGATGCGCGCTGACCCATTTCATTGAACGGAGATCTCCGATGCCTGCTGGTCACCCTCTTGTGAACACCTTGCGCGCCGGCGTGCTGGCGCTCTGCGCGTTCGCCGCGCTGGCCGCCGCGCCGGCGCACGCCGCGCCGCTTTATCCGGGCGAGGATGCGCTGTACGCGAAGGCCGCCGACGAGGGGCTCGTCGTGTCGTTCGACACGGGCCCCGAATGGGCGAACTGGAAGGCGCTGTTCGCCGAGTTCCGCAAGCGCTACCCGAAGGTCGAGATCACCTACAACGACATCGGCTCGGCGGCGACCGTGGTCGCGCTCGACAAGTCGCGCCGGCGCCCGCAGGCCGATACCGCGTACTACTTCGCCGCATCCGCGCTCGATGCGCAGGCCCGGGACGTCGTGGCCCCGTTCAAGCCGGTCAACTTCGACAGGCTGCCGGACGTGTTTCGCTCGGCGGACGGCCGCTGGTTCGCGGTGCATTCGCTGAACATCGCGTTCCTCGTCAACCGCAAGCTCGTGAAGAACGTGCCGCAGCGCTGGTCCGATCTGCTGAAGCCGGAATATCGCAACGCGGTGGTCTATCTCGATCCGCGTTCGACCGGGCAAGGGCAGGTCGCCGTATTCGCGGCCGCATATGCGAACGGCGGCAGCGTCGAGAATCCGAAACCCGGCGCGGAATTCTTCGGCAAGCTGAAGCGCGCGGGCAACGTGCTGCGGGTCGAGGGCACGACGCCGTACGCGAAGTTCGTGAAGGGCGAGATTCCGATCCTGATCGGCTACGAGAACGACGGCCTGAAGGCGCGGTACGTCGATGGCATGGGCGAGGCGGCCGACATCGTGATTCCGCAGGACGGCAGCGTGTCGGCGCCGTATGCGATGAGCCTCGTGAAGAACGGCCCGAACCCGTCGGCCGCGCAGCTCTGGCTCAACCTGGTGATGAGCGACGTCGGGCAGGCGCTGTTCGCGCAGGGCTTCGTGCGGCCGGCCGTGCCCGGCACGCCGGTCGCGCCCGACGTCGCGGCGAAGCTGCCGCAGGCGCCGCAGGTGCGTCCGCTCGACGTGGCGAAGGCGGCCGCGCGCAAGGCCGAGGTCGACCAGCTCTGGTCGCAGGCGACGCTCGGCCAGTAAGGGGCGCGCGATGCAGACTTCCCTGGCGGAACGCGGCGCGCTGCGCCGTTTCGGCGCGGCCCCGGCGGCGGCATTGCTGGCGGTGTGCTTCGTGCTGCCGCTCGCCGCGCTCGTCGGCTCGGCCTTCACGGACGGCGGCCGCGCGTTCGGCGCGGTGCTGCGCGATCCGCTCGTCGCCGATGCGATCGCGCGCTCGCTGGCGCTGGCGGCCGGCGCGGGCACGCTGTCGGTCGGCGTCGGCGTGCCGGTCGCGTTCGCGCTGGCGGGCCAGTCGCCCGCCCGTCGCCACTGGACGCTCGCGCTGCTCGGCGTGCCGCTCGCGTTCTCCGGGCTGGTGATCGCCTACGGCTTCATCCTCGCGTTCGGCCGCGCCGGCTTCGTCACCATGCTGGCGGCGTCGCTGGGCGCGGATCCGACCGTACTCGGCGGCGCGATCTACACGATGCCGGGGCTGGCGGTCGCGTATGCGTATTACCTGATTCCGCGGGTCGCGCTGATGATCTATCCGGCGCTCGCGAATCTCGACCGGCGGCCGCTCGAGGCGGCGCTGACGCTCGGCGCCCGGCCGTGGCGCGCGTGGCTCGACGTCGCGTGGCGCGAACTGTGGCCGTCGGTCGCGGCCGCGTGGTGCCTCGTCACGGCGATCGCGCTCGGCACCTACGGCACGGCGCTCGCGCTCGCCGGCACGCAGATCAATATCCTGCCGCTGCTGATGTATCTGAAGCTGTCGGACGGGCAAACCGATTTCTCGCAGGCGGCCGTGCTGTCGATCGTGCTGACGGCGATCTGCACCTGCGTTCTTGCACTGGGGGAAGGCCTTGTCCGGCAACGACGTCATTGAGTGGTCGGCGGCGACGCGCGGCGCGCTCGCGCAACTCGCGCAGCGGCAGCGCGGCCCGCGGCGGCATTGCATGCCGGTCGGCATCATCGGTCCGCGCGACGCGACCGGCGAGCAGATGCGGGTTGCCGAGCGCATCGCGCACGCGCTGGCGGCGGCGGGCGTCGCGCTCGTCGGCGGCGGCAAGCAGGGCGTGATGGAGGCGGCCGCGCGCGGCGCGCATGCGGCCGGCGGGTGCGCGATCGGGTTGCTGCCCGAAGAGGATGCGACGCACGCGAATCCGTACCTGAGCGTCGCGCTGCCGACCGGGCTCGGCATCACGCGCAATGCGCTGGTCGCGCGTGCGTCGCTGTGCCTGGTCGCGGTCGGCGGCGGGCTCGGCACGCTGTCCGAGATCGCGCTCGGATTGCAGTGGGGCAAGCCGGTGTTCACGATTTGCGACGCGCCGCAGGTGGCGGGCGTCGAATGCTTCGACGCCGCGGATCCGCTCGTCGCGCGGGTCGCGCGGTGGCTCGCCGATCCGGCGTAGGCGGGCGTGGCCGCGCACTGGCCGGCCGAACGTCGCGGCGCGGCACGGCTGTCCGGATGCCGGCGGCATGGTTGCATCCGCATCCGGCCGCCTCGGCTGCTTCGGCTGCTTCGGCCGCTTTCGCGCCTCCCGTCGCTCGCGGCTATCCCGTCACCGCGCCTTCCAGCGCCTCCGCCCGTGCAAACAGCCAGTCGACGAACGTGCGCAGCGACGCGTCGTCGTCATCGTCGCGATACAGGCAATGAAACGGCGGCCCTTCCAGGCGGACCTCGGGAAACAGCGTGACGAGCCGCCCTTGCTCGAGATCGTCGCGCACGACCGCGCGCGGCGCGAGGCACACGCCGAGTCCGCTCGCGGCGGCCTTGGTCATCAGGAAGAACTCGCGATAGAACGGCCCGCGCAGCGTCTCGGTGACGACCGATCCGGCCTGGTGGAACCAGTATTGCCATGCCTGCGGCAAGCCCGCGTAATGCAGCAGCGGCGCGTTGCGCAGGTCGGCCGGCGTGCGTACCTGCCCGAGCACCGGATGGTCGGGCGCGCATACCGGCACCGCGACGGTCGCGAGCAGCGGCCGCGACACGAACCCCTTGCGACGCAGCTCCGGCGTATAGCGGCGGACCACGACGTCGCAGGATTCGTCGAGCTGGTCGCGCTCGGCATCGGGCGTCGTGACGAGCTGCACGTCGATGTCCGGGTGCGCGGCCTGGAAGGCGGCCAGTTGCGTGAGCAACCAACCGTGCGCGAACGAGACGGACGTGTTGATCCGCACCGGATGGCCGCCGACGGGCTCGAACATCTGGCCGGTCGCCAGCGCGAGCCGCCCGAGGCTGCTCGCGACGTCGACGAGGTAATGCCGCGCACGCGGCGTGAGCCGCAACGAGCGCCCGTCGCGCTCGAACAGCTTCTGCCCGAAGAACGATTCGAGCACGCGGATCTGCTGCGCGACCGCGCTCTGGGTCACGTTCAGCTCCTCGGCGGCAAGGGTCAGGCTCTGCAGGCGGCCGGCAGCTTCGAAGCTGCGCAGCGCATTCAGGGGCGGCAATCGGCGCATCGTGAGATCGCGAAGAAAAGCTACACAGTGGATTAGAAAATGTCGTTTGCGGCGGCCGCGGCGGGTGCCTATCATGTCGCCGACAGGAGAACCCCCGATGACGATGATATCGCCACCCGACGCCCGGGCAACCGGAATTCGCCACCGTCTTCGCCTCCGGCGCGCCGCGCGCCGTACGGCGGCGACACCGCCCGCGCGTGGTCGCGGTGCGCTGGCGCTGGCCTGTGCCGGGCTGTTCGCGGCGCTGACCGGGTGCGCGACGAAGCCGGAGAACGAGCGCCAGATCGGCAGCGGCGGATCGCTGGTGCGCTACAGCTCGAGCCAGACCGAGGTCGACCTGACGGACACCGAGCGGCAGACGTTGCGCATGCTCAGCGATCGCCGCTACAAGGACGCGACGCAGGCGCACACGCTCGACGCGGTGGCGGGCGTGCTGCGCGCGCAAGGCTATGAGCCGGTGACGGTCGATCGCGATTCGGGGCTGGTGGAGGCGGGGCGCAGCGACACGCTGATCCCGAAGTGGCGGCAGCTGCTGCGCGGCGCCTTGAAGGCGCGCATCGGGATGCTGCCGGTGAAGCCCGATCATGAACGCGTGGCCGCGATCGTGACGGTTCGGGCGGGGCCGGACGCGCACGTCGCGATCGTGCGTGCGCGATTCGATCGCACGGTGTGGGACAGCGCCGGTGATTCGCGGACCAAGACCGTGATGGAGCCCGAGTACTACCAGACGTTCTTCACGGAAGTGGACAAGGCGATGTGCACGGTGAAGTGCGACGGCGAGCAGGGCGGGCGCTGACGCGCGGAAGCCGCGAGGGGCGCGCGCCCCGGCGGCGCGGACGAGGCGCCGCCGGCGCGGCATGCGGCACGGCGCCGGCATGCGCGCCGGCGGGCGACGCGGGCGGTGCTTACTTCACCGCGAACAGCGTCAGGTTCATGAAGATCTTGAACGCGTAGCCGAGCGTGACGGCGCCGAGCACGCCACCCGCCCATAGAACGACGAACCACATCCAGCCGCGCATCCGCGGCCGTGGCGCCGCCGCGGGGCGGCCGGTGGAATCAGTGGTGGTAGTAATGCTGGTCTTCATGGCGCACCTTGCCTCGGAATACCCAGTAACCCATCGTCGTGTAGGCGATGATGATCGGGAGGATAACCGCTGCGCCGACCAGCGTGAAGGTCTGGCTGGAACGCGGCGCCGCCGCTTCCCAGATCGTCATCGTCTGAGGAATCGCATACGGGAACAGCGTGACGAGCAGGCCGACGTAGCCGAGCAGCACGAGCGCCAGCGCGAGCACGAACGGCGTCATGTCGTGCCGGTTGCGCACCGCGCGCCGCATCCACACCGCGCACCCGACGACCAGGAACGGCACCGGCAGCAGGCGCCAGAACAGCCCCGAATCGAACCAGCGCTGCGCCACGGCCGGATCCTGCAGCGGCGTCCACAGGCTGACGACGGCGATGAAGCCGAGCAGCACGACCGTCAGCGGCCACACCACGCGGTGGAGGCGCCGCTGCAGGTCGCCTTCCGTCTTCGCGACGAGCCAGCAGCAGCCGAGCAGCGCGTAGGTCACGATCAGGCCGAGGCCGGTCAGCAGGCTGAACGGCGTGAGCCAGTCGAACGCGTCGCCCGCGAACACGCCGTCCTTCACGTTGATGCCCTGCAGGAACGCGCCGAGCGCGATCCCCTGGAACAGCGTCGCGCCGGCCGAGCCGCCGATGAACGCGAGATCCCACAGCTGCTTGGTGCGCCGCGCCTTCGCGCGGATCTCGAACGACACGCCGCGGAAGATCAGGCAGACCAGCATGAAGATCAGCGGCAGGTACAGCGCCGACAGCACGGTCGAATAGACGACCGGGAACACCGCGAACAGCCCGGCGCCGCCGAGCACGAGCCAGGTCTCGTTGCCGTCCCACACGGGCGCGACCGTGTTCATCATCAGGTCGCGTTCCTTCTCGTCCGGGAAGAACGGGAAGACGATGCCGATGCCGAGGTCGAAGCCGTCGAGCACGACGTACATGAAGAGCCCCAATGCGATGATCGCGGCCCAGATTACGGTGACGTCCATAGGTTTTCTCGTTTGCGGATGGGGTGGGCTCAGACGGTCTCGATCAGCTCGTCGACGGCCGACATCGGACGGCGCGCGGTGTGATCGGGGCGCGTGCCGGGCGTGTCGTCGTGCGGCGCGTCGGGCAGCGCGGGGCCGGCCTTCATCAGCTTCAGCATGTAGTACACGCCGGTGCCGAACACGAGGAAGTACACGACCACGAACGTCATCATCGACAGGCTGACCTGCTGTACCGACAGCGGCGACACCGCATGCGCGGTGCGCATCACGCCGTACACGACCCACGGCTGGCGGCCCGCTTCGGTCGTCACCCAGCCCGCGAGCAGCGACACGAAGCCGGTCGGGCCCATCACGAGCGCGAAGCGCTGGAACCCCTTCGATTCATACAGGCGGCCGCGGCGGCGCAGGAGCCACGCCAGCGCGGCGAGGCCGATCATCGCGATGCCGAGGCCGACCATGATCCGGAAGCTCCAGAACACGATCGTCGAATTCGGCCGGTCTTCCGGCGGGAAATCCTTCAGCCCGCGGATCTCGCCGTCCCAGCTGTGCGTGAGGATCAGGCTGCCGAGGTGCGGCACCTTGACCGCATAGCGGGTCGTTTCCGCCTTCATGTCGGGGAGGCCGAACAGGTTGAGCGGCGTGCCGCCCTTCTCGGTTTCCCACAGCCCCTCGATCGCGGCGATCTTCGCGGGCTGGTGCTTCAGCGTGTTGATGCCGTGCTGGTCGCCGATCACGGCCTGCAGCGGCGCGAGCACGAGCAGCAGCCACAGCGCCATCGAGAACATCTTCTTCACGCCCTTGTCGCGGCGGCCCTTCAGCAGGTGCCACGCGCCCGTCGCGGCCACCACCAGCGCGGCGACGATGAACGCGGCGATTGCCATGTGGAACAGGCGGTACGGGAACGACGGGTTGAAGATGATCGCGAACCAGTCGGTCGGCACGACACGGCCGTCGACGATCTCGAAGCCCTGCGGCGTCTGCATCCAGCTGTTCGACGCGAGGATCCAGAACGTCGAGATCAGCGTGCCGATCGCGACCATCAGCGTCGCGCCGAAGTGCGCGCGCGGGCTGACGCGGTTCCAGCCGAACAGCATGATGCCGAGGAAGCCGGCCTCGAGGAAGAACGCGGTCATGACCTCGTACATCAGCAGCGGCCCGGTGACCGCGCCGGCGAAGCTCGAGAAGCCCGACCAGTTGGTGCCGAACTGGTAGCTCATCACGACGCCGGAGACGACGCCCATCCCGAACGCGACCGCGAAGATCTTCGACCAGAACAGACAGAGGGATTTGTAGTACTGCTTGCCGGTCTTGAGCCAGCGATATTCGAGCACGGTGATGAAGCTGGCGAGGCCGATGCTCAGCGCCGGAAAGACGATGTGAAAGGAGACGGTGAACGCGAATTGCAGGCGGGCCAGATCGAGGGCCGAAAGAGCGGTGTCCATACCAGTTGACCGAAGCTGACGATATCCGCCGGCGGGTGCCGGCGGACCCCGGCGGACGGGCGTCGGGGTTGGCTGGAGTATGGGCTGCGATGTTGCACCGCGAAATGTGCCAACTCGTCGCAGATGTCCAGCCCGTCGCGGGCGATTTCGGGATAAATCGTTGATTCGTATCAAGAAGGCCGCGTGCGCCGCGCGCGGCCGAGGCGTGGCGGTCTGACGCACGTGCGTCAATATGGCGCGCGGCGTCATCGGAACGGTTCGATGCGGACGCAAGCGTCGCGTCGCACCGGGCGACGCCGCGCCCCGCGTCCGCGCGCGGCCGGACTGTTGCGGTGCATTAATGCGTAATGCGCACGACCGTGCCGGCGGGCCGCGGCCGTTGCGGTTTGTCACATTGGTAACGTCATGCAACATTGGCGCGTCCGGCGGTAATGGATGCCGGATCGCGCGCGGCGTAGCGTTCGGTATGTCGGGTTCGGATCGACGAACCCTCAGCCGGAGAACGTGACGTGAATGGATTGAAGCTCGCGCTGGGCGCGGCGGCCGCGATCGCGGTCGCGACGGGCGGCGTGGCGCATGCCGCCCGGGTCGGGGTCTACATCGGCCCCGGTTACCCGTATTACTACCCTGTCGTTCCTGCTCCCTATTACTACCCGCCGCCCGTCATCGCGGTGCCGGTCGACCCGGGCCCGCCGCCCGAATACGTCGAGAAGGGCCAGCCGCAGGATGAAGGCGACGCGAACGTCTGGTACTACTGCGACGCGTCGAAACATTACTACCCCTATGTGAAGACCTGCACGTCGGGCTGGCGATCGGTGCCGGCACGGCCGCAGTGACGGAGGCGCGACGATGAAATCCGTAATTCGACATCTGCGCGTGCCGGCCGCGCTGGCCCTGGCCGGCCTCCTCGGCGCATGCGCCTACATGCCGACCGGGCCGAGCGTGATGGCGCTGCCGGGCACCGGCAAATCGTTCGACCAGTTCCGCGCCGACGATGCGAACTGCCGCCAGTACGCGTTCCAGCAATCGGGCGGCGTGAGCGCCGGGCAGGCGTCGACCGCGAGCGCGATCGGCAGTGCCGCCGTCGGCACCGCGCTCGGCGCGGCCGCGGGGGCGGCGTTCAATGGCGGCACGGGCGCGGCCGTCGGCGCGGGCGCGGGGCTGCTCGCGGGCAGCGTGGTCGGCGCCGGCGCGGCGCAAGGCTCGGCCTACGACATCCAGCGCCGCTACGACTACGGCTACCTGCAATGCATGTACGCGACCGGCAACCGCGTGCCGGTGCCGGGCGGGATGAGCGGCGGCCGAGGCGGCGATGGCGGCGGTGCATACGGTGGCGGCGGCGCGCCGCGCGCGGCGCCGCCGATGCCGCCGGCGGGCATTCAGCCGCCGCCGCCGAACTATTGACGGCAGGCGCGGCGGCGGCGCGGCGTGCGGTTGCGCGCGGCGACCGCCGGCTCCCACGCGCTGCGTGAATTGCGTACACTCTGAGTCTCGTTTCGGCAGGGCCGGGCGCATCGGTTCCGGTCCGTGTTAACCCAGGACTCAGCGATGATCGATTTACGCAGCGATACCGTGACACGCCCCGGCCCGGCAATGCTGGCCGCGATGACAGCCGCCGAAGTCGGCGACGACGTCTGGGGCGACGACCCCACCGTCCTGCGCCTGCAGGCGGTGATGGCCGAGCGGGCCGGCAAGGAGGCCGGACTGTTCTTCCCGAGCGGCACGCAGAGCAACCTCGGTGCACTGATGGCCCATTGCGAGCGCGGCGACGAGTACATCGTCGGCCAGCTCGCGCACACCTACAAGTACGAAGGCGGCGGCGCCGCCGTGCTGGGCAGCATCCAGCCGCAGCCGATCGAGAACGCGCCGGACGGCTCGCTGCCCGTCGCGAAGATCGCCGCGGCGATCAAGCCGATCGACAATCACTTCGCCCGCACGCGCCTGCTCGCGCTCGAGAACACCATCGGCGGCCAGGTCCTGCCGGAATCCTATGTGCAGGAAGCCACCGCGTTCGCGCGCAGCCGCGGGCTGTCGCTGCACCTCGACGGCGCGCGGGTCTGCAATGCGGCCGTCGCATCGGGCCGTTCGATCGCCGAGCTGTGCGCGCCGTTCGACAGCGTGTCGATCTGTTTCTCGAAGGGGCTCGGCGCACCGGTCGGCTCGGTGCTGGTCGGCAGCCGCGCGCTGATCGAGCGCGCGCAGCGCTGGCGCAAGGTGCTGGGCGGCGCGATGCGCCAGTCGGGCATTCTCGCGGCGGCGTGCCTGTATGCGCTCGACCACCAGGTCGAGCGGCTCGCGGACGATCACGCGAATGCCGCGCACCTCGCCGAAGGCCTCGCGCGTATCGACGGCGTGAAAGTGCTGTCGCAGGCGACGAACATGGTGTTCGCGCAATTCCCCGAAGCCGATTGCGCGCCGCTCGAGGCGTGGCTCAAGGCGCGCGGGATCCTCACGCAGATGCTGTACGCGTCGCGCTTCGTCACCCACTGCGACGTGTCGCGCGCGGATATCGACACGTTCCTCGGTGCGGTCGGCGCGTATTTCTCGCAGCGGCGCGTGTGATGCGGCGGGCCGGTGCTTCACCGGCCCATGTCAGGCCGGCAACGGCGCGAGCAACCGGCGCGCAGCCTCGACGACCCGGCTGGACAGCGACGCCATCGTCGGCGACTGCACGGTCCATGCGTGCCAGTACAGCGTGACGTCGGTCGGATGCGCGGGCGCGAGATCGACGAGCCCTTGCGCGTCGAGCGGCGTGGCGCCGATCAGCGGTTCCGGCACCATCGCGTAGCCGAGCCCGTGGCGCACCGCCGCGAAGTGCGAATGGGTGCCCGGCACGTAGTGGCACGGGTACGCGCCCTCGGGCAATCCGAACTTCTCCTTCAGGAACGACGACTGCAGCGTGTCGCGCCGCGAATAGGCGACGACGGGCGCGCGGCGTGCGCTCGTGCGGTTCAGCCCGCGCGGAAACCAGCGCACCGCGAACGCGGCGGCCGCGAGCAGCCGGTAGCGCATCGTGCCGAGCTGCGTCGCGAGGCAGCCGCGCATCGGCTTCGGCTCGGTCGTCACGCAGCCGACCGCCATCCCGCTTTCGAGCAGCGCGAACGTATGGTCCTGATCCTCGACGATCAGCTCGAACAGGATGCGCTCGCCCGCGAGCACCGACGTCAGCGCCGGGAGAAACCATGTGCCGAGGCTGTCGGAATTGAGCGCGATCGTCACGGAGATCGGCGATGCGCGCTCGGTCGCGAGCGTGCTTTGCAGGTCGGCCTGCAGCAGCGCGACACGGCGCAGGTGCTGCAGCACGCGCTGCCCGGCCACCGTCGGGCGGCACGGCCGCGTGCGCAGCACGAGCGGCGTGCCGAGGCTCGCCTCCAGCGCGCGGACCCGCTGCGTGACGGCGGACGCGGTCACGTGCAGGCGCACGGCCGCCTGCTCGAAGCTGCCCGTGTCGGCGACGGCCAGCAGCGCGGCGGCTTGCTTCGGATCGATCGTCAGCGACATGTCGATGGCATTCCTGTGAACGTAAGACGAGAACAGCCGTTAGTGTAAGGCAGGCCGCGCGAGCGGCCGCGTGCGGAGAATCGCCGTGCCGTGCCGCCTGCGCCACCCGCATCCGCCGCGCCGCATGCCGGTGGCGCGCGCTTTTTGACCTACGCTATAGGAACGCGCGAGACCGGGCATCGGCGATGCCGGCGGTTCGCGCGCGGACGATCGCGCGCCGCGCGGTGGCCAGGCTGCGGCGCGGGCGTCGTGACGATTCCCATTTGACGGAGGCGAACATGTCGATTCGACTGGGCGAGGACGCGCCCGATTTCACCGCGGAGACCACCGAGGGAACGATCCGTTTTCATGAATGGATCGGCGATCACTGGGCGATCCTGTTTTCCCATCCGAAGGATTTCACGCCGGTATGCACGACCGAACTCGGCTACATGGCCGGGCTCAAGCCGGAATTCGACAAGCGCGACACGAAGGTCATCGGGCTGTCGATCGACCCGGTCAGCGATCACCGGAAGTGGGTGGCGGACATCGCGGAGACGCAGGGGCATGCGGTCAACTATCCGCTGATCGGCGACGACGAACTGAAGGTCGCGAAGCTGTACGACATGATCCATCCGAATGCGGGCGGCGGCCCGCGCACGGCGGTCGACAACGCGACCGTGCGCTCGGTGTTCATCATCGGGCCGGACAAGAAGGTCAAGGCGATGCTCGTCTATCCGATGAGCGCGGGGCGCAACTTCGACGAGGTGCTGCGCCTGCTCGACGCGCTGCAGCTCAATGCGCGGCATACGGTGGCGACGCCGGTCAACTGGACGCCCGGCGACGATGTCATCATCCCGACGTCGGTGTCGGACGACGCGGCGAAGCAGAAGTATCCGCAGGGCTTCCGGACGGTGAAGCCGTATCTGCGCTACGTGACGCAGCCGCGCTGACGCGGCGGCCGCGGGCCGGCCGCACCGGCCCGCGACGGAGCGGCCCGCACGATCTCGGCGTAGCGGGCCGGACAAGACGCACCAATCCGCGACGGAGCGACTTCGCGATGATCTTCCGGCAACTCTTCGACCCGCAATCGTCGACGTACACGTATCTGCTCGCCGACCGTGCGTCGCGCGAGGCGCTGCTGATCGATCCGGTGTTCGAGCAGGTGCGCCGCGACGCGGCGCTGCTCGACGAGCTCGGGCTGCGGCTCGTCGCGACCGTCGACACGCACGTGCATGCCGACCACGTGACGGGCGCATGGCTGCTGAAGCAGCGCACGGGCAGCGCGATCGCGATCTCGGCCGCGAGCGGCGCGCAGGGCGCCGACCGCTATCTGAACGACGGCGAGCGCTGCGCATTCGGCCCGCGTTACCTGACCGTGCGCGCGACGCCCGGCCATACGAGCGGCTGCATCAGCCTCGTGCTCGACGACGAATCGATGGCGTTCACCGGCGATTGCCTGCTGATCCGCGGCACGGGCCGCACCGACTTCCAGCAGGGCGACCCGCGCGCGCTGTATCGCGCGGTGCACGGCCGGCTGTTCACGCTGCCGGCCGCGTGCCTGCTGTATCCGGCGCACGACTATCGCGGGCTCACGGTGACGAGCGTCGGCGAGGAGCGGCGCTTCAATCCACGCCTCGGCGGCGATTTGAGCGAGGACGATTTCGCCGGCTACATGCGCAATCTCGGGCTCGCGCACCCGCGCCAGATCGACGTCGCGGTGCCGGCGAACCTGCAGTGCGGCGTCGCGGCGAACGCGCCCGATGCGCAGGCGGTGCCCGACTGGGCGCCGCTCGCCTATACGTTCGCCGGGTTCTGGGAAATCGATCCGCAATGGCTGGAGGATCACCTGCCGGCGGTGCAGGTCGTCGACGTGCGCGAGCCGGACGAATTCACGGGCCCGCTCGGCCATCTGCCCGGCGCGACGCCGATTCCGCTCGGCGAACTGGCCGCGCGCACCGGCGAGCTGGCGCGCGACCGGCCGGTCGTGACGGTATGCCGGGCCGGCGGGCGATCCGCGCAGGCGACCGTGATCCTGCTGAAGTCCGGCTTCGGCGCGGTCGCGAATCTCGGCGGCGGGATGCTGCGCTGGCGTGCAGAAGGGCGCGTCGTGATGGACGGCCGGTCGTAGCGGCCCGACGGCGAAAAAAAATCCCGACCGATGTCGAAACGGCCGGGCGCCGTTCGTCGTCCAGGTATCCGATCACGTGGCGCCGCATCATGCGGCGCCGAAACCCCAGAGAGAGCACGCGATGATGCCGACGCTTTACGCCCATCCCTTTTCGTCCTACTGCCAGAAGGTGCTGACGGCACTCTACGAGAACGGCACGCCGTTCACGTACCGCATGCTCGCGCACGACGATCCGGAACCGATGCGGGAACTGGCCGCGCTGTGGCCGCTGAAGCGCTTTCCGGTGCTGGTCGATGCGGGCCGCACGGTGGTCGAGGCGTCGATCATCGTCGAGTACCTCGGCCTGAATCATCCGGGCCCCGTACGGCTGCTGCCCGACGATCCGCACGCGGCGCTCGAGGTGCGGACGATGGATCGCTTCTTCGACAACTACGTGTCGACGCCGCAGCAGAAGGTCGTGTTCGACGCGCTGCGGCCGCAAGCCGAGCGCGATGCGCGCGGGGTCGCCGACGCGCGCGCGCTGCTCGACACGTCGTATGCGTGGCTGGACCGAAAGATGGCCGATCGCGAATGGGCGGCCGGCGACCGCTTCAGCCTCGCCGATTGCGGCGCGGCGCCGTTCCTGTTTTACGCGGACTGGACGCACCGGATCGATCCGTCGTTCGCGAACGTGATCGCGTACCGCACGCGCCTGCTGGCGCGGCCGTCGTTCGCGCGCGCGGTCGACGAGGCGCGGCCGTATCGCGCGTTCTTTCCGCTGGGGGCGCCCGATCGCGACTGAGCGGCGCGTGCGCCGCGCGAGGGTGCGAGCCGGCGGCGATCGTTTTCCACGCTGGCGCGCGATCGCCCGAATCCACGCGCCGCACCGGCAGCATCGTGCGCGCCGGCCGACAATCGCGAGACAGGCGGGGGAGCCTCGCGGGGCTGTCGGCCGGGTTTGTTGCGCGGCGCGGGATCAGTTGCGCCAGATCCGCACGGCCAGCGCGGCCAGCGACGTCACGACGGCCAGCGCGGTCACCGCATTCCAGCCCAGTTGCGCGAGCAACAGGCTGCCGATCGCGGCGCCGGTCGCCATCCCGATGAACATGCCGACGAACAGCACCGCGTTGAGGCGGCTGCGCGACGCGGGGTCGATCCGGTAGACGATGGCCTGGTGCGAGACCAGCGTGGCCTGCACGCCGAGGTCGAAGCCGATCGTCGCGACCGCGAGCAGCACGAGCTGGGCATGCGGCGCCATCAGCGGCGCGGCAGCCATCGACGCGAACGACAGCGCCGCGATGCCGATGCCGATGCGCGTGACGCGATCCGGGCCGTGATGGTCGGCCAGGCGCCCGGCCACGGGCGCGGCCAGTGCGCCGGCGGCGCCCGCGAGACCGAACGCGCCTGCAACCGCGCTGCCGAGGTGAAACGGCGCGCCGTGCAGCATCACGGCGAGCGTCGACCAGAACGCGCTGAACCCGATCGCCAGCAGCCCCTGTGCGAGCGCGGCGCGGCGCAGCGCCGGATGCTGGCGCCACAGTGCGCCGAGCGAACCGATCAGCGCGCGATACGGCAGGCGCGTGGTCGGTTCGAAGTGCGGCAGCCCGCGCGCGGCCACGATGCCGATCGCGGCGACGCTGGCGGCGGCGAGCGCGAACATCGCGCGCCAGCCGGCCGTCTCGGCGACGAACCCGGCCACCACGCGCGACAGCAGGATGCCCAGCAGCAGCCCCGTCATGACCGTGCCGACCATGCGGCCGCGATGCGCATCGTGCGCGAGCGTGGCGGCGGCCGGCACGACGTCCTGCGCCATCGTCGCGGCGAGGCCGATCGCGAAGCTCGCCGCGAGCATCGGCCCGAGCGACGGCGCGACGGCGGCGAGCAGCAGCGCGACGACCAGCGCGGCGGCCTTGGTCACGATCACGCGGCGGCGGTCGAAGCGGTCGCCGAGCGGCGCGAGCAGCAGGATGCCGAGCGCATAGCCGAGCTGCGTGAGCGTCGGCACGAAGCCGATCGCGCGCGCCGACGCGCCGAGATCGGGCCCGAGCGCGCCGAGCATCGGCTGCGCATAGTAGAGCGGGGCGACGCCGAGGCCGGCGGCGGCCGCGAGCAGCAGCACGAGCCGGCGATCGGGCATCGTATGGGCGGCCGCATGGGGCGCGGCGTCGAGACGGGACGGGGTGGACATGGCGTGCATCGTGGGGTGGACAAAGGGATGGACGCGAGTGTGGCGGCATGCGGCCGGCCACGGTAGTGCCGTCGCGCGCAGATTTGTTATACGCTTCACGCATGACCGAGAAAATTCCCCGATCTCCCGCTGCTGGCGGCTCTCCGCGCATTCAGGCGGTGCCGCTGGACGGCGCAGGCTACCGTTTCGAGCTGATGGAAACCTTTGTGCGCATAGTCGAGGCCGGCAGCCTCTCGGCGGCCGCCGTGCAACTGCACATGACGCAGCCGACCATCAGCCGGCGGCTGCAGGCGCTCGAACGCTCGCTCGGCATGCGGCTGTTGCAGCGGACGACGCACGCGATGCGGCTGACCGTCGACGGCGAGCGCTGCTTCAAGCGTGCAAAGGAGTTGCTGGCGAACTGGGCGGCCTTCGAGGCCGATCTGCGCGGCGCCCAGGAGGAGCCCGACGGGCTGCTGCGGGTCGCGGTGCCGCATGCGTTCGGGCAGGAGCGTTTCGTCGCGCCGCTCGCGCGGTTCCTGCGCGACTATCCGCGCGTGTCGGTCGAGTGGCTGCTGCAGGACGACGTGCGCGATTTCGTCGGCAGCGGCATCGATTGCGCGATCCAGGTGGGCGAGCCGAGCGATCCGGCGGTGGTCGCGATCCGGCTCTCGAAGGTGCCGCGCTTCGTGGTGGCCGCGCCGTCGGTGCTGAGCGGCGCCGACGTGCCGGCCGATCCCGACGCGCTGGCCGCGTTGCCGTGGCTCGCGCTGCGCACGTATTACCGCAACGAGCTGGCGCTGACGCATTCGGTCACCGGCGAGACGCGGCGCATTGCGATCCGCCCGCGCATCACGACGGCGAACCTGTATGCGCTGCGCAGCGCGGCGCTGCTGGGCGTCGGCGCGTGCGTCGGGTCGTCATGGATGCTGGCCGATCATCTGGCGCGCGGCGAACTCGTGCACCTCGCACCCGAGTGGCAGGCCGCGCCGCTGCCCGTCTACCTGACGTATCCGCACGCGCAGTTCTACCCGTCGCGGCTCGTGCGCTTCGCCGCGATGATGCGCGAAGTCGTGCCGGAGCTCGTCGAGGGGCGCGACGGCTGACGCGTGAGGCGCGTCGGGCGGTCGCGCCGTCAGCCGCGCCGGATCCCTTCGGGCAGAGTGCTGATGCGGCGTACCTCGGGTGAGTCGAGCCACGCGCGCGACGTCGCGCAGTCGGCGAACATGCCGGTCGCATCCTCGCCCCAGAACAGGTCGTCGGCGAGTTCGAAGGTCGGCACGCCGAATACGCCGTGCGCGATCGCATCGTCCGTGTTCGCGCGCAGCGCGTCCTTCACCGGCTGCGCTTCGACGGCCGTCACCCCTTCCGGGAAGTCGACGGCGTCGCACAGCGCGGCGAAGCCTTCCGGGGTCGACACGTCGTGGCCGTCGCGCCAGATATGCCGGAAGATCCGCCGGATCGCGTCGGGCGAGCTGCCCATCGCGATCGCGAGACGCAGCGGCCTGATCGGATTGAACGGATGCGCGGGCGGCATCCGGAACGGGATGCCGAGCTTGTCCGCGCGATATTGCGCATGACGATAGGTGAACACGCGTTTGGCCGCGATTTCCGCCGGCGCTTTCTGGCCCCAGTGCGCGAGCAGCGCGCCGAGCACGATCGGCTTCGGCTCGAACGCGGCGGCGGGCGGCAACTGGTCGAATTGTTCCTGTTGCAGATAGGCGAACGGCGAAACGAAGTCGAAATACCACGTGGCGGTGCGCGCGGCGTTCATGGTGGTGGCCCTCAAGCGTGTCCGGTTGGCGGTTGCGCATGCACACGCCCGCCGGTGGCGCGCGTGATGCGTGCATCGGCGGCCAGTGTCGCATGCGGCCGTTTTTTTCGCGCTGCTGCGGCGCCGGTGTGCGAAAGCCGTGGACGAGGGCCTGTATCGACGGGGCCGGTGCAGCGTGCGGCAACTTCGGGCGCTGTTCCGTGCCGCTCTCTGGTGCTCGAAAGCCGTGGACGAGGGCCTGCATCGATGGGGCCGGTACAGTGTGCGGTAACTTCGGGCGCTGTTCCGTACCGCTCGCCGGTGCTCGAAAGCCGTAGTCGAGGGCCTGTATCGACAGGGCCGGCGTAGCGTGCGGCAGCTTCGCGTGCCATTTCCCGGTCCGCAATGGCGCGGGTCCGCGCGTGAACGGCCGGATGCATTCAGGCAGCCGTTCGCGCCTGCACGGTTGGACGAGTGCGATACGCGGTTCCACGGCATGGCACTGCACTGCACGCGCTGGCCGGGTCGGCGCGACGCATGCCACGGCGGGCATTTCGTGCGACCTTACCCGGCTTCCACCAGCGCCGCGAGCCGCGCCAGCGCCATCTCCCAGCCGGTTTCGTTGTCGGCGGCCGGTACGCCGGGCGGCACGCCGTCGTGCACGGCGTCCACGCGCGTGCCGCCGGCTTCGTCGGACAGCGTGATCGTGATCGTCATCGCGCCGCGCAGCATCGGATCGTCGGTCTCGAACACGTCGATCTCGACGATCCGCTCGTCCGGCACGAGCGTGACGAAGCGGCCGTGATAGGTGTCGGTGTGCGCGGCGGTCGCGCCCGACGATACGTCGCGGCTCAGCGACACGCGCAGCGCGCCGCCTTCGCGCGCGTCGTAGGCATGCACGCGGCACGTCATGCCGTCGGGCACCTTCCATTGCTCGACCGCCTGCGGGTCGAGCAACGCACGGTAGACGCGACCGCGCGGGGCGTTCAGGTGCCGGCTGACCCGGGTCGAATGCGTGTGCGTGTGCAACATGTCGCCTCCCGCAGCGCGCACGACGGTGCGCACCGGCGGCCGGCGTGTCGTCATGCTTCCTTCAGGAATCCTAGGCG